>JAICRN010000046.1 GCA_025937335.1 Microcoleus sp. TY_ISSM_2_bin.22 | reverse complement strand
GGCGTGCTAACATCAAACCATTCAATTTCAGGATAAGCACGAAACCAAGTCCGCTGTCTCTTCGCAAATTGCCGCGTGTGCAAAATAGTTAATTCTTTGGCTTCTTCAAGCTTAATGTCGCCAGCCAAATATTGTTTCATTTCCTGATAGCCCAGCGTGTTCAACAGTGGCAAGTCGCAGCCGTATTTTTTACACAAATATTCTACTTCAGCGATCCAACCGCGTTCTAGCATTTGTTCGGTGCGCTGTTTGATCCGATCGACCAAAACTTCCATCTGGCAATCCAACCCAATTTGTAAGATAGGATAATTGGGAGGATTTTCGCCCTGCTGTTCGGAAATAGGGCGACCGGTGACATAAAATACTTCCAGTGCTCTTAAAGTTCTTACTGGGTCATTGAGGTGAATTTTCTCAGCGGCAGAGCGATCGACCTGCTGCAACATCGCGTAACATTGAGATTGTCCGAGTTCGGCAAGTTGCGATCGCAATTCGGGCATCGGCGCTACCCTCGGAATTTTTAAACCGCGCACGATCGACTTAATATATAAGCCCGTCCCTCCCACCAACAACAGGGGGGGAGACAGGGGAAAATCGACAGCAGCAATTAAATTTTGAGCTTGTTGCTGGTAATCTGCTAGTGTCAGAGTTTCAGTCGGATCGCAGATGTCAATTAAGTGATGCGGTACACAGGTGCGATCGACCGCCGTCGGTTTTGCCGTTCCGATGTCAAATTCGCGGTACACTTGACGGGAGTCCGCACTCAGGATCGAGGATTGCAGTCGCCCCGCCAAAGCCAAAGCCACTCCCGACTTCCCCGTCGCCGTAGCCCCACAAATCGTAATTAATCTAGGCATAAGCTGTCGCACCTTTCCCTATAAAAACTCTCAAATCCTCTCCTATCAATGCTTTCCCCTCTCTCCCTCCACTGATTCACCGCGATCGGCCCGGGCAGTCCTCAAGCAATCTCATAACTATTCCCCTCCCTCCCCCCAATAAATTTCCCTTCAGAAAGCCCTAGCATCGCCTTTAACGGTTTTGTGCTATAATTTTAGAAGTTTTCCCATTTTAGAAGCTTTCGGGGCTTTAGGCCTCATTATTGGAGCTATTTTTGTATGACCAGCAGCTACAGCGCCGACCAGATTCAAGTTCTCGAAGGTCTCGAAGCAGTCCGTAAACGACCGGGGATGTACATCGGTACCACCGGCCCGCGAGGACTCCACCATCTAGTTTACGAGGTTGTGGACAATTCCATAGATGAGGCGCTGGCTGGCCACTGCACTCACATCGAGGTTGACTTCAACGCAGACGGTTCTGTTACTGTTACAGATGACGGTCGGGGTATTCCCACCGGCATCGTTGCCAAGACTGGCAAATCGGGAATAGAAACAGTAATGACTGTACTTCACGCCGGCGGCAAGTTTGGCGGCGGCGGTTACAAGGTTTCTGGAGGGTTGCACGGTGTAGGTATTTCGGTTGTTAACGCGCTTTCGGAGTGGGTAGAGGTTAGGGTTTGGCGCGACCAAAAAGAGCATTTGCAGCGCTACGAAAGAGGCTTTCCAGTCAGCGAACTTCAGGCAAAGCCCAGCAAAGGAAATCGCACCGGTACTTCAGTTTGTTTCTTGCCAGACCATCAAATATTTAGCACTGGCATTGAGTTCGATTACGCTACTGTTGCCGGACGCTTGCGAGAATTGGCTTATTTGAATGCGGGCGTGAGAATTACGTTTGGCGATCGCCGCTTGGAATTGCTTAAAAGTAGCGAACCGCATATCGAAACTTATTGTTACGAGGGTGGCATCAAGGAATATGTCACCTACATGAACCGCGAAAAGCAGCCTTTGCACGAAGAAGTGATCTACGTGCAAGGAGAACGCAACAACGTGCAAATAGAAGTGTCTTTGCAGTGGTGCGTCGATGCTTTTAGCGACAACGTTCTAGGTTTTGCTAACAACATTCGGACGATCGACGGTGGCACGCACTTAGAAGGTTTGAAGGCAGTTTTGACGCGGACGATGAATTCGATCGCCCGCAAGCGCAACAAAATCAAAGAAAACGAGCCCAACCTCGCCGGCGAAAACGTTCGCGAAGGTTTGACAGCAGTGATTTCGGTCAAAGTCCCAGACCCGGAATTTGAAGGTCAAACTAAAACTAAGTTGGGAAATACAGAAGTTCGGGGAATTGTCGATTCCTTGGTAGGCGAAGTATTGACAGAATATTTGGAGTTTCGCCCCCAAGTAGCGGACGCTATTTTGGAAAAAGCAATTCAGGCATTTAAGGCCGCTGAAGCCGCCCGCCGTGCCCGCGATTTAGTGCGCCGAAAATCAGTCTTAGAATCGTCTCCTTTGCCTGGAAAATTAGCGGACTGTAGTTCCAGAGACCCCGCCCTGTCTGAGATCTACCTGGTGGAGGGGGATTCGGCAGGCGGATCGGCAAAACAAGGGCGCGATCGCCAATTCCAAGCAATCCTGCCTTTGCGCGGTAAAATTCTCAACATTGAGAAAACAGACGATGCCAAAATCTACAAAAATAACGAAATTCAATCGTTAATTACAGCCCTGGGTTTGGGCATCAAAGGCGAAGAATTCGATCCGGGTCAATTGCGGTATCACCACATCGTAATTATGACTGACGCTGACGTAGATGGTGCTCACATCCGCACGCTGTTGCTGACTTTCTTCTACCGCTATCAGCGCGCACTTGTAGAACAAGGTTACATCTATATTGCTTGTCCTCCTCTCTATAAAGTGGAACGGGGACGCAATCATTACTACTGTTACAGCGATCGCGAAATGAACAATCTCGTCCGCAATGAATTTCCGGCGAATGCTAACTACACCGTCCAGCGGTTCAAAGGTTTGGGCGAAATGATGCCGACACAGTTGTGGGATACGACGATGAACCCAGAAACTCGGACGCTGAAACGGGTGGAGATTGAAGACGCTGCTGAGGCCGATCGCATCTTTACGATTTTAATGGGCGATCGTGTCGCCCCCCGCCGCGAATTCATCGAAACCTACGGCCCCAAACTCAACCTCCTCGACTTGGACATCTAAATTAGCCAGTAGTCAGTAGTCATTAGTCATTAGTCAGCAGTCATTCGCTAACAACCAATGACTGAGGACTAATGACTAAACTGTTTGTGCCTTCTACCTTCGGATGCCTTCTGCTGAGTCTAGGTTTTGTTATAAAAATTAATACAATCTCTCATCAAATCGATCTAAGGTAAATGCTTAGGTAATTTTGAGATTTTTGGCGCATCCATCAACTACCACAAAAATAGAAGGTTGGACAATATAGCATGAGCATCAATTTAGCGACCAAATTGCGTGAGGGAACCAAAAAGTCCCACACAATGGCAGAAAACGTCGGTTTTGTCAAGTGTTTTTTAAAAGGCGTTGTAGAAAAAACTTCTTACCGGAAGTTAGTAGGAAACCTCTACTTTGTCTACTCGGCAATGGAAGAGGAAATGGAACGCCAAAAACAGCATCCGGTTGTTTCAAAAATTTACTTTTCTGAGTTGAATCGCAAACAAAGCTTAGAGCAAGATTTATTTTACTACTACGGTGCGAATTGGCGCGAACAAGTAGCTCCGTCAGCCGCAGCAAAAGCTTATGTGGAGCGGATTCACGAAATCTCGGCTACAGCACCAGAACTGTTAGTAGCTCACTCTTACACTCGCTACCTCGGCGATTTATCCGGCGGACAAATCCTGAAGGGAATTGCCCAGCGCGGGATGAATCTTTCCGAAGGAGAAGGCACTGCTTTCTATGAATTCCAGGATATTCCGGATGAAAAAGAATTTAAAGCTAACTACCGTCAGGCAATGAACGAACTGCCGATTGACGAAGCAACAGCAGATCGAATTGTTGACGAAGCTAATGCAGCTTTTGGCATGAACATGAAGATGTTCATGGAGTTAGAAGGCAATTTGATTAAAGCAGTCGGTCAGATGCTTTTCAATACCCTGACGCGGAAGCGCGGCGCCGGCAGTACCGAATTGGCTACTGCTGATTGAGCCAACACTCATTGGCAATAATTTGAGCCTCGTTTAAGAGGAAAAACTTAAATCCTGGGGGTTTGACGGCTGCTTTTACAGTCACCAAAGCTCCGGGATTTTGCATGGCGGGCGATCGACTTTTTAACTCTTTTTAACTCTTTTTAACTCACAACTCAACACAATCACCGCCCCATGCCGCGATTAGGAGGCTGCTCGTCCCGGACAGGCAAAGAAGTAGGCCTTACTTGCCGCTCCAAATACTTGCTCAAAGCGTAAGCGATATCTCCGCGATTCATCGGCTTCAAAGGATGAATCTTATTAGTTCCGAGTTCAACATTAACAAACCCTTCATAAAGTGCAGTAGCCATAGACTTTCTAGCCCAATTAGGGATTTCTCCTGCATCTGGATACTTAGCTAAAATCTCGGAAATGCTGGCATCGGGAAACTGAAAAACCCCGTAAGCTTGAGCAAAAATTGCCAAAGCTTCAGCGCGAGTCACCCTTTGATTTGGGAAAAACATTCCGTCGCGATACCCACTCATCGTTCCCGTTTTCAAAGCAGTTTGAATCGCACTGTAAGCCCAGTAACTCTTAGGTACGTCCGGCAATTCAATCTCGGGTTTCTGAGCTGTTTTCCGCCGTTCCAAACCAAAAGTTTTTACTAAAATCACCGCCAAATCGGCGCGGGAGACAATGCCCTCAGCATTAAAATTGCCGCTAGCATCTTTTTTCATCAATCCTGCACTCACAACCCGTTCTATCGGGTCAATTATTTGTTGACTCACATCTGGCACCATTGTTAAGAACGGGCAAGATGCCCGTTCCACAGTAAAATTGAGTTTTGTGGAACGGGCATCTTGCCCGTTCCTAAACAGGTAGTTGATAAAGGTGCAAGATATCATTTGAGCTTTAACCGCCATTGGCACTCCTTGCACTATCGCGATCGCAAAAAAAACACAGACTAACTTTTTCACGATTTGATATTCCGGGATTTTATTTTAAAATAAAACATTGGCTTCCGGCAAAGCGCCCTGCATTTTACCCAACCAATCAATCAAATTATCCAATTGCTTTTGGGCAGTCAAAACTGCCATACCTCGAATAGTAACCTTCCCTTTGCTGTAGACAAAACGAGAGCGTAAATGTTCCGGCAAATTAGCTTTGAGCAAATTCCAAGCAGGTTCCTCCATCGGCGTTTCCAAAACAATGTGCTGCTTATTTTCCGGCTTAATGCGAGAAAAACCGATTTGCTTAGCGATTTGTTTGAGTTCGACAACCCGGATAAGTTGCTGGGCAGGAATAGGAATGGGGCCGTAACGATCGCACCAATCGGCCCGAATCTGCTCCAACTCTTCTGCGGTATTAGCAGAAGCAACAGACCGATAAGCGCTCATCTTTTGATCCAAATCTGCGATGTAATCAGCAGGAATAAACGCCGTCAAAGTGAGGTCGATTTGCGTGTCCTCCACTTTCGGAATTTCCTGACCTTTAATTTCGCGAATAGCTTCCTCTAACATTTCAGCATACAAATCAAAACCGATCGCCTCCATTTGACCCGACTGTTCAGTACCCAAAACATCACCCGAACCGCGAATTTCCATATCTCGGACGGCCAACTGATAGCCCGATCCCAACTGGGCGAACTCTTGAATTGCGCGCAACCTCTGCCTTGCAGCATCCGAAAGCTTGTTCTGCTTCGGATAAAACAGCCAAGCGTGAGCTTGAATCCCCGCGCGTCCCACCCGTCCCCGCAACTGGTAAAGTTGACCCAAACCGAACCGCTGCGCGTCTTCTATCAAAATTGTATTGACTCGCGGAATATCCAAACCCGACTCAATAATCGTCGTGCACACCAAAATATCGAACTCCGCCGCACTGAAAGTCAGCATGATCGATTCTAGTTCCGAAGCATCCATTTGACCGTGGGCGATCGCAATTCTGGCAGACGGTACCATCTCCTGCAACTGAGCGGCCAACTCATCAATCCCCTCAATCCGCGGCACCACATAAAACACCTGACCGCCCCTGTCCAATTCTTGACGAATTGCCGATCGCACCACTTCCGGGTTATAGGGAGCCAAATGCGTCTGAATCGGGCGGCGGCTGGGTGGCGGAGTCGCAATCAAACTCATCTCGCGAATCCCCGACAGCGACATATACAAAGTTCGGGGAATCGGCGTTGCGGTGAGAGTCAGCACATCTACTTCTGTTTTGAGAGCTTTAATCGCTTCCTTTTGCTTGACCCCAAACCGCTGTTCTTCGTCCACCACCAGCAAGCCCAAATCCCTAAATTTAATCGCTTTGCTCAAAACAGATTGAGTACCGACAATCACATCTAATTCCCCAGTCGCCAAACGCTTGTGAATCTCGCGGCGCTCGGTTTCTGTGCGAAAGCGATTGAGCAAGCCAACTTCGATCGGATAAGGGGAAAAACGCTCTTTCAGCGTGTGATAGTGCTGTTGGGTCAAAATCGTCGTCGGTGCGAGCAAAGCCACCTGCTTGCCCGCTGTAACCGCCTTAAAAATAGCTCTCAGAGCGACTTCTGTCTTGCCGAAACCGACATCGCCGCAGACCAGGCGATCCATCGGTCGATCGCCCTCCATGTCGCGTTTGACATCTTGAGTTGCCTTCAACTGATCCGGCGTTGGCTGGTAGGGAAAAGAATCCTCCAACTCTTGCTGCCAAGGCATATCAGGAGGAAAAGCGTAACCTTGTTGCTTGGCTCTTTTGGCATAAAGATTCAGCAAATCCACTGCCAATTTTTTAACAGCTTTGCGAACTTTTGTTTTAGTTTTTTCCCAAGTTTGACCTGTCAGTTTGTTGAGCTCCGGTACTTTATCGCCTACAGTCCGAAACCTCGACAAAGCCCCCAACTGGTCGGCCGCCACCCTCAGAGTACCGTCAGCGTATTGAAGCACCAAATATTCGCGAGTTTCCCGATCGATCGTCAAGCGTTCCAACTTGAGAAACTTTCCCACACCGTGCTGGCGGTGAACCACAAAATCCCCGGGACTGAGCTTGTTCGGGTCAACCTTTTTAGAAGCAGCGCGGCGGCGTTTGCGGACGTAGCTAAAAGTTGCCAGGGAATGCTGGCCGTAGAATTCCCGATCGGTAATTAAAACTATCCGAAAAGTCGGCAGAATAAAACCTTCCAATTCTGCCAGCCCGCTGTACTTCAAAGCAACCGGAACGTGCTGCAACTGCAACTTGTCGATCGCCAAATAATCGCGCGGATTCACCACAAACTGAGCCGGACAGTCGTGTTCCGACAGCAGAGAAACCGAGCGGCTGGGTTGAGCAGAAACTAGAAAAATCGTAAAACCCCGATCGCGCTCTTCCCTGAGCATTTGAGATAGCTTCGCAAATTGGTGAGGCATCACCGGCACAGGCCGAGAAGCCAAATTAATCGCAGGCGGTAGCTGGTCGCTCTCTGTAGAGCTTTGAGCTTTTTTAGCAGTAGAATCTTCTGCCAATTCTGAAACTTCTAGCCTGTCGAAACCTGCGATATCTGCCATTGATTCAGCAAAAGTGCGGTGAATTTTCGGCACCTTAACATTAGCAATCGGCAACTTTTCTGTTCCTGCCTCCGCAGCTTCCGATTCCCGATGGCAATTTTTCCACTGTTCCTGTGCATTCTCAAACCAGCGGTCGCTGTGACCTTCGCACCCTTGCGGTTCGTCAATAACAACTAAAGTATTTTCTGGCAAATAATCCAACAAAGATGCTGGTTTTTCAAATGCTAAACCCAACAGCCTGCGGATAAATTTTTCGGCTTCATTTTCTGTGTCTAGAGAGCCTAGGCGGTTAATTTCTTCAATATTTTTTTCAGCTAAAACTGCTTTAATAATTGCGTTAAAATTAGTAGGAGTTAAAACTAACCGATCGACCTTATCGAGCGATCGTTGGTTCGAGGGATCGAACTCCCGAATTTGCTCCAAATTATCCCCGAACCATTCCAGCCGCACCGGCAACTCCGCCGCTACCGGAAACACATCGACAATATCGCCCCGGCGGCTCCACTGGCCCTCCATTTCCACCAGAGTCACCCGATCGTACCCCATCGAAACCAGTTGGCGGTCGAGTATTTTTGAGTCTTGAACTGCCCCTCGGTTCAGCGTCAGACAGTAGGGTTCAAAAGCATCCGGCGGGGGCAAATGAGGCTGGAGAGCTCTTTCAGTAGCTACAATCGCCATCGGCTTAGACGAATTGGCGATTTTTGCTTCGTTGTCCACCAAATCCGCCAGCACCTGCATTTGTCCCCAAGTCATTTCGTTCTCGTCGGAGTAAGATAGCTCGTAGGGCGAAGCCTCCGAAGTCGGGTAAAAATGTACAGTTTGCCAGCCCATCGCCTCTAAAGAGGCCACCCAGCGGCCCGCTTCTTCCAGAGTTGCCGTCACCGCCAATAGGTTTCGCCCTTCTTGCTGTGCTAGGGCGGAAGCTACTAAACCTTTAGGCAAACGGGCGAGGCCGGACAGTTGCAGGCAATGATACCGTTTGAGCTTGTTGAGAAGTTCTGTGGCTAGGGGCGATCGCCCCAGGGTACGAATTATCGAAGAGAAAGTCATGCGCTGTTAATTTTAATCCCTGATGGGCGAAGGCTCTTCCTCGCTACCTACTAAGGAAGATTGTACGACAAACATCTATCATTGTGGCGATCGGCTCTTGGTAATTCCACTGAACTGCAGGTAGATTTTTGCTACAGGTCTTCTCTAAATATCTAGAACTTGCGATCGCAGCGAGCCAGTTCCGTTACTCTAGTGACAGGTTGCTCGACTGTTTCGATTTTGCGATCGAGATAGACAGCTTCCAAACCTCTCCTGTGACTGCACCCAAAGACGGATACAAGCCCACGACTCAAGCTGTCAAGATCGAAAAATTTTAGACATGAGGGAGATTCCCCAGATAGTGGCTGCGGAGTCAATCTAAAATCTAAAATTTAAAATCTAAAATCGACTAACCGGGCAGTGCGCTTGCCGTTACCATCGATAATTTGAGAAATGTCCCCAAGTACCGACCTTCTGATTGTTCTCCTGCTAATTTTCCTCAATGGCTTGTTTGTGATGTCAGAGATGGCCATCATCTCTGTACGGAAGGTGAGACTGCAACAGATGGCCAACCAAGGTTCAGCCAATGCCCGCGTAGCTTTGGATCTGGCTAATGCCCCCAATCAGTTCTTGCCGACAGTTCAAATCGGGATTACGATGCTGGCCATTCTGTCGGGCGCTTTCGGAGAAACGACAATTGCTAAAAGAATAGAGCCTTTGTTGCGGCTGATTCCTGCCCTCGCGCCCTATTCTCAGACGATCGCCTCAGTAGTAGCAGTTTTAACCATCACTTATCTGACCTTAATTATCGGCGAACTCGTGCCGAAGAGGCTAGCGCTCAACAACCCGGAGCCGATCGCTTCAAGCGTAGCAATTCCCATGCGAATGCTCTCAAAAATTGGTGCTCCTGCGGTTTATCTGTTAAGTTATTCCACTGACTTAGTGATGCGGATCATGGGGATTGTGCCTTCTACAGAACCGCAAGTTACAGAGGAAGAAATTAAAGTTTTAATAGAGCAAGGAACAGAAGCCGGAACCTTTGAAGAAGCCGAACAAGACATGGTGGAAAGAGTGTTTCGTTTGGGCGATCGGCGAGTCAGTGCCTTAATGACCCCGCGACCCGATCTTGTCTGGCTCGACCTCGACGACTCAGTAGAAGAAAACCGCCAAAAAATGCTCGGCAGCGGTCATTCTCGGTTTCCCGTCTGTCAGGGCGGACTCGACAACGTTCTCGGTTTAGTACACGTTACGGATATGCTGTCTCGCACTTTAACCGGTCAACCGCTCGATTTAAGTGCTTCTTTGCGCAGGCCTTTATTCGTGCCGGAAAGCACCAGGGGTTTAAAAGTATTAGAGCTTTTCAAGCAATCTAGCAATCAAATTGCTTTGGTAGTAGACGAATACGGCGTCATTCAAGGATTGGTAACAGTTAACGACATTTTAGTCGAACTGGTTGGCGAATTTCCCTCTATTCAAGATGCAGACGAGCCTCAAGCCGTCCAGCGCGAAGACGGTTCTTGGCTGTTAGACGGAATGCTAGCAGTCGAAGATTTTTTTGAGCTGTTTGGTATCGAAGAATTGTCTGCAGAACATAAAGGAAGTTACCACACAATGGGCGGCTTTGTAATTACAAATTTGGGTAAGATCCCGGCCTCTGCCGAACATTTTGAATGGAACGGTTTGCGCGTGGAAGTAGTCGATATGGACGGCAACCGAGTTGATAAGATATTGGTAATGCCGATCGAGCAAACGGGCGATCGACCTAGAACCAAACCGAAAACCTAAAATTTGAACTCAGCGTTAAGGTGCGCGCAGCGCACCCTACATCCACAATCAAGCGGATATTTCAGACCTACTTCTTTTTGCTTCTAGCCTTATCTTTCCGCAAAGATTCCAGAATAGAACGGCCTACATAATTGCTAAAAACCACCTCTCCAGCTTGATTGTAATGGCAGCAGCTATCTACATAAACAGCACCTTTAGTATTGTCAAAAACATTGACAGCATTCACTAAATTGATATTATTTTTTTCCAAATTAGGAATTTTTTGGAAAAGAGCCGGATATCCAATTTGCACAGCTTTAGCATAAGGAGTATCCTTGTTAAAAGCAATTTGCTTTTCAGCTTCACCAAACACCCTTTTCGTCTGATAATATTGATTAGGCTGAAGAACGTGAAAATAAGGGACATTACTAGCAGACAGCACTTTGTGCATAAAAATTGAACTCTTCGCCCAATTCCATGCCATTTTTTCAAAAGCTGCTGAATCTCCTAAAACCGACTTATTCGTATTGATATAAATAACGCTACCGCTGTCGTTTTTTTGTTGTTTAGTCCGTTCTTTTTCAAACTTAATAACATCTCTTTTATAGTTATTTACTAGATTTTGAACATAGACAGAAGTCAAAGCATCGCACGCAGCTAAAGAGCAGTCTTGCAAACTTTCCAAACCCTGATTAATCCTAGTTTTATTTTTTTGAATTCTGATAGTTGCTTCCATCGCCTTAGTAGAAAGGCTATTATTCGCCAAGCTAGTCAGCGGCGAAATATGCTGAATGCTTGGCATCGCCAAATCGACTTGATTTTTATTGTTTAAATTAGAAAGTGCTACTTCATTAAAGCCATCTATATTGACTACCATATCTAATTCTTGACCTAAAGCCAAAAAATAGTTTAAAATTAATAATTGCTGCGGTTGTTTGTAGCCTCCGGTAGCAAAAGACAAAATTACAAATTCTTTATCTTTTAAACCGGGCAACTGTTTGAGGTATTGAGGTAAAATTTTATTTTGAACTTGAAATATTGCATAATCGGAAGCCACAGAACCGCCAAATACCCCGATAAAAAACTGATTTTTTTTAGTTTTTTTGAGAGGGTAATCGTAAGGAGAAATAAATCCATAATTATTGACTTTAAAACCAGGTCTAAAATCAGGGCTGGGTTTTTGAATAAACCCAAAAAAAGGATGAAACCTTTCAACAATAGACTCGTTCAGCCGCACTCCTTCTAAGTTAATTCCTAAAGCCGACTTATCTTGCGCTTTTTCTCTAGTATAGAAAAATTGCTTGTGTTTGACAAAATACCATCCCAGGGAACCGAGTTCTAGGAAAAAAAGTAAAAGCGCTAAGTTAATCAAAGTAATTTTTAGGATTTCTTGGCTTTTGTTAATCAACTTAAAATCTTTCATAAATATCTATTTCGGCTTTCTTACTACTTGAATAATGGAACTGGAAACATAGTTTGCCAATACGTCCTCTCCCACTGAATTATAATGACAGCAGGCATCTTTGTAAACCGTCTCTTTTGTATTGTCCAAAATATTCACGGCACTAAAAACATTAACCCCAGCTTTTTGCAAATCATCGACTTTGGACAACAATACCGGATAACCTTTTTTCACCCCTTCAATGTAAGGACTCTTGTTGTCGATCGCAATTTCGTTTTCCTTGGCGGTAAACGCTCGCTTAGTGGGATAATATTGGTTGGGCTGGATAAAGTGAAAATACTTAATCTTTCTACTTGATAAAATTTGATTCATCCCGATCGAGGATTGGTACCACATCGATGCCATTTTGTCAAAAGCAGCGGCATCCGGCAAAACAAAGTCAGCTTTGGGAATGTATACTATACCGCTATTTGCCGTGTCTGGGTTGGATTGTTTTACTTGTCGGTCGTACTTGACAACGGCTTGCTGGTAATTGTTGACTAATTGTTTCACCTGCAGCGAGGTAACAGCGTGACACAAAGCAAGTTGACAAGTTTGCAATTTGTCAATACCTGCTTTCAACTGTTTTTTGGTTTCGTTAATTTGTACGATCGAACTCATCGCTTCCGGCGACAAGTTGTTGTTGGCTAAACCCGTCAGAGGCTGTATGTGTTGAACGCTGGGCATTCCTATTTCTACTTGGCCTTTGTTGTTTAGATTTGACAGTGCTACTTCGTTAAAACCGTCAATATTGATGACTAAATCTAACTCTTGACCCAAAGCCAGAAAGTAATTTAAGATTAATAATTGTTGAGGCTGTTTGTAGCCGCCGTTGCCAAAATTTAAAACAATGATTTCCTTGTTTGCAAATTCTGGATAAGTCTTCAATTTGTTAGACAATCTTCGAGTTATGTATTCTTCTAATGCAAAGTTATTCGCAACTGAACCGCCAAAAACTCCGATAATAAATTGATTTTTATTGGTTTTAACAAACGGATAATCGTAGAGGGAAAAAAAGCCGTGTTTGTTGACTTTTAACTTTAATTTTTCATTAGTAAAAGCACCTTGTTTTAGTACGTAGCCAAAAAACGGGTGCAGTCTTTCTACGATTGATTCATCTAGCCTAATTCCGATCCTTTCAATATCTTCTACTACTTTTTCTTTGGTTTTAGTTCTGGTATAAAAAAACTGCTTTTGGTTGATAAAATAAAAAGCTAGCGACAAAGCTTCCAGACAAATAAAGGCGATCGCCAAATTAACCGCGATTATACTTAATATATTTTTGCCTTTTTGCAGCGCAGTTGCATCTTTCATGAAATTTGACTGATTAGGGTTGTTTTTTGGGGACTTGAGACTGCTTCAAATTTTTGCACAAATTTTGACTGATTTTGATACTAGCCAGTCGGTGTCCGAGTTCATTCCAGTGACCCCGACAGGGTACAGAATTCTCAAAACCGTGGGCGCAGACTTGATATTTTTCAGTGTAACCTTGGAACTGTTCGGCTAAATTCAGTAGGCGAAAACCCTCGCGCGCGCCCAATTTTTCCAGCCGCCTATCGGGATAAAACAAATCCTGAATCTTGTTATTTTTCGTAAAATCTTTTCGCATCTTGGCATCGCGTTCGACTTGCATCGGATCGCCGATAGTCACAACCAAGAAATCAGCATTTTTCTGCACGACTTCATTCCGCATAGTCACAATCAAACCCTCTGTCACCCTCCAAGCCTCTTGCCAATCTGCATTCTGAGGTTCCTTGAGGTTTAAGGTACTTAAAGAAGTAAAATCCTCAGATAACTGCCGCTTTTTGCTATCTAGGTCTACCTTTTTAATGACCTGCAAAATGCGCGAATTATTGACGATAAAAGTGGGCAGCCTGTCTACAAATGAAACTGCTTTGTCGTTGCGGTCGATCGGCGCTAGATTGCGAAAAGACATATCTGGTACTAACTTGCCGCTAGCATCATACACGAAAAATGGTCGGTAGCGATCGTATTCTAGTTTTGGAGAGTTGTTAATTATATCATTGCCAATAAAAAATGCAAGAACTACGATATCAGGATTGTAATCCCACACTTTTTTTCGCAGCATTATCAATTCTTGAGCAGTACCGTAACCCTGCACGCCAAAATTAATTACTTCAACATTTTTGCGTCCCTTAACGGCTTCGCAATTTCCTAATTTTCGTTCTAATTTCGACCAGAAAGTTTGTTCGACAGGTACATGAATTGCTTCGGTGAAAGAATCTCCCAAAACTGCCACCCGCAAAGTATTTGGAGGTTTGGCTTTTGTGTGTTCGCGATCGCGCAAACCCTCGCTATTCACCTGCACAAAACTCGCACCTTCCCCCTTCCACTCACCCGACGCACCCGGTTTCAGCTTCCAACCCAAATTCGGATCGGAAGTGTGGAAACCAGTTGGTGCTGAGTCTACAAAATCGCCAATTTTTTGAACTCCTTCGATCCTCGCCGCCCGCAATCCAACTTCACCAATTATCACCCCCATCAATAAACCCCCGAGTGTCAAACCAAAATTGACACCCAAACTTTTCAACTTGCTCATTATTTCAAAACAGGGTGTAAATAAACGGAGCAATCACAGAACCCTGACTCAATACAATCAAAGCTCCCAAAAAGACTAAAGTCACAATAAGCGGCAACAGCCAATACTTTTGGCGTTCTCTCATAAACGCCCACAAATCTTTGAGAAAGTCTAATGTTGATTCAAACACTTAGAAAGGACGCTCCATACTAACTTTTGTTCTTGCTTTACTTGGGATGCGGTAAGTATCCATTTTCGGATTGAGTTTGCGCCGCATTGCATCTTCGCCGAAAATGTTTTTGAGCACTCCCATCGGCCAAACTATCAGGTAAAAAACTATCCCTAGGACGATCGGCGTTTGGATTTTGTGGAGTATGTTTCCAAAGCGCATCCACCCGTGATAAACGGGATTCAGCGATTTTGGCGCCACCAATGCTAGCAGCACTAGCACTCCGCAGATTGCCCAAGGCCACCAAGGTAGAGAATGCCGCCGCAGTAAAGGTACTGCTAAACCGAACAGCACTCCAATCAAGCTGCCAATTAGCAGCCCGAAATCGCGCAAGCCTTTTTTGTCGAGTTTTTTAATTTCTTCGCTCATTAGAAATGGGGAATTGGGAATGGAGAATGGGGAATTAGCTATTAGTTATTCGTACCAACTAATAACTAATAACTAATAACTAATGACTAATGACTCATAACTAATCTAGTTCAAATTCATTTTTCCAAGCATCATCTTGTTTCCAAGGAATTTGTTCGGACTTGGGAAGCAAGTAATTTTCCAAAACCAGATAGTCCATTTCGGTTCGCATGAAACAGCGGTAAGCATCCTCGGGAGTGCAAACAATGGGTTCGCCTCGCACGTTGAAAGAAGTATTTACCAGAACCGAACAGCCCGATCGCTTTTCAAAATGGCTGATTAAGTCATAGTACCGAGGATTGGTTTCTTTGTGAACAGTTTGGATGCGAGCCGAGTAATCGACGTGGGTGACAGCCGGAATTTCCGATCGCGGAATGTTGAGCTTTTCAATGCCAAACAACTGCTCTTGTTCGGGAGTCATCGGAATGCGGAGGCTGGATTTGACAGGTGCTACCAATAGCATATAAGGGCTGGAATGGTCAATCTCGAAATAATCCGCAACTCGTTCGGCTAAGATTGACGGCGCAAAAGGTCGAAATGATTCCCGATATTTAATTTTCAGGTTCATCACGGACTGCATTTTAGCACTGCGGGGATCGCCAACGATCGATCGACCGCCCAGAGCCCGCGGCCCAAATTCCATCCGCCCCTGGAACCATCCCACCACATTTCCCTGTTCCAAAATTTCCGCCAACTGTGGCATTAATTCGGCATCCTCCAATCGGTGATAGCTGGCTTGGACAGCATCCAAATATTCGAGAATTTCTGCGTCAGTAAACCTCGGTC
>JAICRN010000104.1 GCA_025937335.1 Microcoleus sp. TY_ISSM_2_bin.22 | reverse complement strand
TCGAACTACAAACCCAACCTAACAGTAAAACCCGGTAGGCGAGGCCTTCTGAGTAGGATCGATCCACAGTGATGCAGATTCCTCGAAAGGCTGCTTCTGAGCTTCTAAAAACGTTACGATCGAAGCCTGTACCCGCTCTGGCAACTTTTCGACATTAACAACATCAGCCGCAACAGCATCATCAAGTACGACCTGGTTGTCAAAACTGCTACCTAGTTGAGAAGCAGTCAAGAGACCGCCCTCCGTCAGAAGATCGAGGTCAGAAGCAGTTCTGGCTGTTGTCGGTACTGGCGTCGGTGCCACCACCGTAGGCGTAGTGTTAGGGCCCGGCACATCAAAGCTAACCGGGTTGGGCCCAGTTCGGATCGGGAAATTGTTGGGAACGCCCGGAGTATCGAAGACTTCCAAAACCGAGTAAGTGGCTGGAGACAAATTATTAAACCGAGCAATACCAGCAGCATCAGTTCTCACCAGGGGTTCTGTTGCAGCATCGTAGCGGCCGTTGCCGTTGAAATCCAAAGTGAAGGGCACATCGGCAAGGGGCGGTTCGCTTCCGTCTTTTATACCGTTGCGGTTGTCATCTCGGAATTTAGGAACCAAGAGGTCATAGCGGCGAGAGTTACCGACCAAAGCGCAAGTAAAGGTTTGATTTGCACCGAGAACAACATCTAGTGCTTGGGTAGTTTGGAAGTAACCAGGAGGCGTTACTTCTCGAATGCTGTAAGTGCCGGGGCGCAAATTGTTGAATGCAAAGACACCAAATTGATTGGTAGTAGTAGTGGGTTCATTTGCTTGCAACTGACCGTCACGATTACTATCGATAAAAATGGTGACACCAGGAATAGCTGGTTCATTCCCATCTCGATAACCGTTCAGGTTGAAGTCCTCAAACTTACACCCGGTGATGTTGCTGCTGGGTGTGTTGGCAAAGGTAACGTTGGCGTCTTGAGTGCTCAGGGTAACATCGACGCGATCTGCAGTAGAAGCCGAGAAATTCGGCGGTACAACTTCGCGGACGATATAGTTGCCCGGTGACAAGTTGGTAAAGGCAGCTCTTCCCTGGTCATTTGTCCTGAGTTGCTGTTCTCCAGTGTCGGGAGTGCCATTATTGTTGGTGTCGAGGAAGACAGTGACACCGCTAATTGGCAATTCACCCTGATTTGGTTCGTAGCGACCGTTGGCATTCAAGTCATTGTACTTGAAGACATTGATGATTGGTAGAGTGTTGCCCACACCGGCATTACTGCCAATACCCTGAGTCGCTCCAACAGGAGAAAAGGTAAGTGATGGTTGGGGGTTGGGGGCTGGTAAAGTTGTAACTGGCGCTGCAAAAATCGGTCGCTCACCAGTGGTGGCGATCGATCTTTCACCTGTTTGTTGAACGCCGTCGCGGTTGGTGTCTACGAATTTAGGGTCGTTTGGTTTCAGCGCGTAGGTTGAGTCTGCTACTAGCAGCGGTTGCTCTCTGCTGATCGTACCCTGGAATCGCGCCTGAGGCCCTGGTGCCGAAACCAGAGCGGGGTTTGGAGTTGTTGCTACTGGAGCATTGAGGTTTCCTGGGGCACCGCCACCTACTTCTGCAGGCAGTACACCCGGAAAAATTTCCAACACTCTGTAATTGCCAGCTCGCAAATCCTTGAAGGTAACTACTCCGTTGGCATCTGTGATGGCTATCGGTTCGGAGCCTGCTCCATCCCAGCGACCGTTCCCGTTGACATCTAAAATAAACGGTACTCGGGCAATGGGGGGTTCCAAGACTCCATTAACAACATTTCGCGTGCCGCTGCGGTCTATGTCTCGAAATTTGTTAACTTCAATTTGATAGAGCGGAGTATCGCCAACTTGAGCGCAGGCAAAGGTTTGACCGGCTGCTACCGTCACGTCGAGTACGGGAACGTTGCCGGGGGGTGTGCTTTGGGGAAAATCTTGTGTTTCTAATGGTTCTGCGTTCGTAGCATTAACTTCTAGTCCGGTAACAGAATTAATTTGTCGTATGATCCGTTCTTCCCGAATCTTGTAGGTTCCGGGTGCTACGTTGAACGACCATGCACCATTTTTGTCTGTTAAGGTGTTGGCTTCCCCTGCATCGCGTTGACCGTTGCCATTGGCATCAATATAGATCCTGACATTTTTAATGCCCGGTTCATTTCCATCTCGGAAGCCGTCTGCATCTATGTCTAGGTATTTGCATCCTACAATCCGGCTGCCTGTAACTGCGGTGTTGCCAAAGAAAACGTTAGCATTTCTGTTGCCGACAGTGACTGCGAGGGGGTTGGGAGTGGTAGCGCGGAAACCCGCAGGTATTGCGGTTTCCGTGAGTACGTAGTTGCCAGGGACAAGATTTATGAATGAGAACCCACCGTTAGCGTCCGTCGTGGTTGAGACTTCGCCAGTACCAGCATCAAATACACCGTTGGTGCTTGTTGCTGATTCGAGGAGGATCGGGATATTTGCCAGACCTGGTTCATTGGGCTGTCTGATGCCATCGCCGTTCAAGTCATTGAACTTGATGCCTAAAATTGCCGGGCCAGCATTCCCAACCACAACTGGCTGTAATTGCTGGGCACTGCGATCTCCGTTATCTGTCATGATTTCTCTCCTTCACACCTAAATCCACGTAAATTACAGACTACTGTATGGGTTGTAACTTGCTGAGTAGTTTTTACTAATAGCTGACAACCGCTACTCGATTTTACATACGTCTGCACTTGAGGTAATGTTCCCATCTCACACAACAATGCCTCAAGCTTTGTCGCTGGCAAGTATATCAGGTTTTGAAGAACCCTGGCAATTTGAGGGCAACTTCTTCAGGATTTGCACGCCTTCTCTGTCCGTACATACTTGCGGTTTTGAGCTTTAAAAAGCCTAAGACTGACTTCTTCCCCCCGATATCAAGTCCGGCGGCCTCGTTCTTGTTTGTCCTGGTTCGCTGTGCTTGACGATCGCCTCCTCTGGGATTGCCAAGGACAGCGAACAAGCATCGATCGAGCTACCGGACTTGATATGACTTGCTTTGCCTGCAAATACGCCGATCGCGGTTGGGGGAATTGCCTGATAGTTTTTCACTCACAGAGATGCTACTGCCTCTGAATATTGCAACCAATATACAAGCCAGCTTCGGAGTTGCCGGAACATAGGCTTGAGTGTTGGAGGTAACCAACAATAGGGTATCACGCGATCGCCCTTTAACTTCTTCCTGATTTTTCTCTGCTGTTTGGGATTCCGGGCGATCGAGCGAATGTCTCACCCTACATAACCGGGAAATTTCTCACACCCTTCGGCACAAACGAGTGAGCGATCGCCCCTTTAATTAATTCATTATTATTGACAAATTCCCCAATTTGTGCATTAGGCTCCAGACCTAAATTATGTTGCCCAAAGTTAGGAAGATTGCCTAAATTCGGCAAAGATCCATCACTCAAAAATTTACTAATTCGATAACTATCATGACCCTGGCTCGAAAGCAAGCTATCCACCCCAATATTAGCTGCTGGTTCGCCCGCATAGTTGGTGGCATCCGTTAGCGGGTCGCCTTTCAAGGATTCAGCCGAGGTAGCCTCAGCATCTCCCGTCACCAAATCGATGCTGCTAGCCCGAATCTCTGGCGAGACAACAACCAGCGCAGGCGGGGTTGTGAGAATGAAACCGGGCGGTTGGACTTCCCTGACAACATAACTACCTACCGGAACGTTGCGGAAACTGTAATTGCCTTGAAGATCGCTTAAGGTACTCGCTTCACCCGGATCTAAACTGCTGTTGTTGTTGAGGTCGATGTAAATTTGAGTATTGGCGATCGGCGGTTCGCCGGGATCTAGGCGACCGTTGGCGTTAAAATCGTTGAATTTCACGCCGCTGATCGTGCCCGTTACCAACACGTTGCCAAAGCTGAGATTAGTGGCATTTGTGCCGTTGCCCACGGCGATCGGAGTCGGATTTGGCGTGGTTTGTCGAAAACCGGGCTGCGGGACTTCCCTCACGAAATAAGTGCCTTGGGGCAAGTTAATAAAAGAGAAATTACCTTGAGGGTTTGTTAAAGTCGAAGGTTCGTTGGGGTCTCGGCCGCCGTTGTTGTTGAGGTCGAGGTAAATCGGCCAGTTGGCAACTCTCGGTTCCGTCGGTTCGTTGATACCGTTAGCGTTGAGGTCGTTGAACTTGAAGCCGCTGATGCTGCCTGTGGGAAAATTGTTGCCGAAATTGACGCCGACAGCGTTGGTATTGCCAGTTATGTCGATCGGGCCTGGATTTGGCGTAGTCTGTACCCATCCCGGTTGCTGGACTTCCCTCACCAAATATCGCCCGGGAGAAACATTGGCAAAAGTGTAGTTGCCTTGCGGGTTGGTGATGGTGTTGGGTTCGCCCGGCTCAAAGCTGCCGTTGCCGTTGAGGTCGATGTAAATTGGCCAGTTGGGCAGAGGCGGGTCTGTCGCATCTCGGACGCTGTTGGCATTGAGGTCGTTGTATTTGAGACCGCTGATGCTGCCGACAAAAAAGACATTGCCAAAATTGATGTTGTTGACAGTGGCATTGGAAGTAACGCTAACCGGGCCGGGGTCAGGCGTGGTTTGGCGAAAACCCGCTTGCTGAACTTCTCTCACCAAATATGTATCTGCGGGAATATTGACAAAAGCGTAATTGCCTTGAACGTTGGTAAAAGTAAAAGGTTCGCCGCCGTCGAGCCTGTTGTTGCGGTTGATGTCGAGGTAAATTTGCCAGTTAGCTAGCGGTGGTTCCCCTGGATCGGGGCGGCTGTTGCTGTTGATGTCGTTGAATTTTGTGCCTGCGATCGTCCCTGCGTTAAAGTTATTGCCAAAATTGATATTGCCAGCGTTTGTCCCGCTGGTAATCGTAATGGGTGCGGGATTGGGAGTAGTTTGGCGAAAGTTCGGCTGCTGGACTTCCCTAACTTGGTAAGTACCCGGCGGCAGGTTGACGAAGATGTAGTTGCCTTGCGGGTTTGTGAGGGTGGAAGGTTCGTTAAACTCTGGCTGGCCGTTGTTGTTGAGGTCGAGGTAGATTTGCCAGTTGGGAATTGGCACTTCTCCGGGATCTGGTCGGCCGTTGGCGTTGAGGTCGTTGTATTTGTTGCCGCTGATGCTGCCGACTTGAAAGTTCCCGATGTTGACGTTGCCGATGTTTATTTGGCTGGCGGTTCTGGTGGGGGTGGATTCGGACATGGTGTTGCTGGGGCCCAATGAACGCGGTTCAATGTTTTCTGTAGGGCAATCTAGCAGTTTTTTTGCCAATTGCAGCTATTTGAGAGAGATAAATTTTTTTAGGAAAGGGAAGGGCGGAAAAAGTTGCGAGTTTTGAGTTAATCTGGGAACCTAGATCTGCCTGGGAACCAGTAAATGCCCGATGCCCAATTCGCGATGCCGAAATTCCCAAATTTTTCCAGATTTGATGTACGATCGCTACCAGTTTTGCAGAGGTCGAATTCCTAATGTCCCAAAACTTGACAGCAAGCTGGAATGACGCCCGCGAGGTTCCCAGTTTGCTCTTCGGCTGGAGTTTGTGCGGTTTATTGGCAATAGGCTCGATCGCCTCTACTCCTGTTGCAGCACAGCTACCTACCTCCCAACAGACTAACAGCAACAGCCCGATCGCTCAAACAGGTACTCGCGCCCGCCCCACGATCAAATTGGGCAGCCGCGGATCGGAAGTGATCGAACTCCAAGCTGCTCTTAAATTATTGGGCTTTTACGCTGACACCGTAGACGGGATTTTCTCACAAAGCACCGCTAGAGCTGTGTCTCAGTTCCAGGAAGCAGCAGGCTTGGCTCCCGACGCAATAGTCGGTCAAGATACTTGGAACAGGCTGTTTCCGGAGGCTCCGACCGCCATCGTCGAAAACCCCACAGGCAACGCTCCTGTAACTGCCGACAACTCAGAGATTAACCCCCAAGCGCAGCTAACCAAATTTCCAGTTTTGAGAAGACGAATGCGCGGGGCGGCAGTCAGAGATTTGCAAGAACGGCTGCGGGCCAAGGGATTTTTGCGGGTGAGTGCTGACGGCGTGTTCGGCCCGCAAACTCAAGCTGCTGTCAAGGCGGCTCAGCGACAATATCAACTGCCAGCAGACGGCATTGTCGGCCGCGCAACTTGGGAAGCTCTGCTGCGTTGACAGCAAGCCAAAAGTTCCGGGTATGCACGTTGTGCGGTCGGGCGATCGTACAAATTGTTAATAATCGCTTTTGGAAGTATTTCATCACGTCAAAAAGTGTCAAGTTTGGTAAACAAAGTGTTGTCATGCACGCAGTTGGTGTTAACTTAAAAACATGAGGGGCAAAACCAAGAAGCACAAAAAACTTGGATAAAAAAATTGGAATTAGAGTATTTGTCCCGATCGGCTCTAGTTCGCAGGCAACGCCTGAACCGTGTAGCTTGTTAGCAAAGAGAGGTTGACATTGCGATAGGGATTTCCTAGATAGCTTGAGGTTATTCGATTAATCAAAAGTTGCGATCGCACAGTCAAACACAGAAGTCTGAATAGACTCCGCTAATAGCTAGCTCGTCCGCAGAGTAGTTGCAAAAAAGTCCACCTTAGTTGTAGTTTGCTGAAACTCAGCAGAGCTAAAAACCCACTTGAATCAACTTAATTTACAAACTTTTTAGGGTCTGGCATCCGATATGCTAGGCCCTAAAATTTGGATTTTTTTGTTTAAGTAGTCAGCAGTCTTTGATTGTTATATCAAATCCGGTAGCATCAGAATTAATATTACCCACAGCTTTCGAGACGGCTCTGTGGCGTTGAGATCGCGTCGCTCGTGCAACCGGCAACGATATCATATCAGTTCCGGTTGCATCCGAATAATTGAACCGCAGAGAACGCAGAGAACGCAGATGGAGATGAGAGAGAGATGAATAATTCCGATGCTAACGGAATTAATATCAGTAGTTTTGGACTGTTAGGAATGAGAATTAAATAACTTACACAAGGAAAGTGGGGTGGGCGTCCCGCCCGCCCGTTTTGGACGGGCGGGACGCCCATCCCACCATAACAATTAAAATTGTAAGTTATTTAATTCGCGATCCTTAACAGTCAACAGTCAACAGTTAACTAATGACTAATGACCATTTTATTTAATTTCTTCAATTCGGGCATTCAAACCGTTAGCGCTGAGCATTTGTAGCAATTCCTCAGCTTTTTCGCGTTCCCGAAAAGCACCGGCTTGCATCACCGGTCGTCCGCTGGAAAAAGAGCGAAAAGCACCGGGAACGAGAGATTTAATTTTTTGTCGATCGCCCGAACTGTCGGTATCCACCACAACTCGATACCGCAAACCCAAAGCAGACGGTCGATCGAATGACGGCGAACTCTCCCGGGAATCGGGCAAAGAATTCCCCCCTAAAGGTGCAGGTACATAGCCGCCCCTGCCGATAGGAATGTTGCGGCCCGGAACTGGCAATCTACCCTCGGAAGCAACCGAACTCGAACTATTAAAATTGGGAGGAATAATTGGTTGCTGTACCGAACTTTCCGAAACCGATCGATAATTCGGATCGGGCACGGGAATGGCGATCGCCCCTGGGACTACCGATAAAGCAGCGGCATTTCTCGGAGAAAGCTCTTGCTGCAACTGAGCGCTGGGCGGTGCGGGTCGATTTTGTACCGGTCGCCTGGAAACGGGCGCAGGTGGCGAAATTGGCGCTCTTTCAACTCTGGGAGTTAGCCTCCCGGGAGTGTAAGCCGGGAGAGAAGTGTCTGGGCCGCCGATGCTGGGAGGTCGATCGGCTGTTAGCTGCAAAGCACTTTCCCCCATTGGCCCAGGGGTAAAAGTTCCCGCCACATCAACCGATCCCGTCGTCCGGCTGCTCGACAATTGATTGCCGTAAGCTGGGATTACTTGACCTTTGGCCGCATTGTTGACATCGTACTGACCGTTGTTGCGAATGACATTCCCCCCCGGTTCGGTCGCAGTTCCCAAATCCGGCAGAGCTCTCGATATCGCCACAATTCCGTCCCGCCGGTTACTCTCGATATAATTGTTGCGCAGCACCGGTCTAGCATCAGCTTGCACCACCACGCCGTCCTTATTGCGAGTAATTTTGTTGCCGATCAGCAGAGGCGAAGCGTTCTGGGCTACATTCACCCCAAATCCCGTGTTGTCAAACACAGTATCTCGAACTTCCGGCTGGGAACTGCCAAAAATCGTGATGCCGTTAGCTCCATTTTTCGAGAAAACATTCCCGCCAATCGTCGGCCTGGAAGTACCGACTACCGAAATGCCGTCGTGAGTGCTACCAGAAAAAGTATTGTTAACAACCGTTGGAGAACTCGATTCGATCCACAAAGCGTAACCGCGAGAGTTGGTATTCGTGACCGTCACCCCGCTGAGTCCCGCCCCGTCTGCGCCTAAAATCGCAATATTTTGACCCGCCGAAGTCGGACTGATGAAGTATCCTCCGCCTTTGATGACAATATTCTGACCGCGAGTGTTGGGATTTCCCTGAACTGTCACGCTGGGCCTGAGCATTAACGGAAATTTTTCGCCGGATTGAGCGCTGTATGTACCGGGCGCTAGCAAAATCGCTGTCTTGGGAGGGGCCACGCTCAAGGCGTAGGTAAGGGTTTTGAACGGAGCTCGATCGCTGCCGTTGCCTCCTGTGTCGCTGCCCCCGGTAGAGCTGACGTAGAGTATGTTAAGGTCGCTCTGCGGGGTCTGAGAAAGTAGCTGGACTCCCGGTACTCCTGCAGCGATAACTGACGGTTGATGGTTGCAAAGCGCGGTCATCGCAAAGACCAGCAGAAGGCAAGAACTCAAATAAGATTTTTGCGATCGATTTTCTTTGCACCAGGTCTGTTGTGAGTAAATCAGCATAAAAAAACGCAACTTATCTGTAAGCCGAGTTTCGCCTCCGGTGTTTCGTGTCGGGTTTTCGCGATCGAAGTTTAAGTACGCCCGCCTGTTTGGGTTGTTCTCCCTGAATCTTTTGTGTTGTTCTGCTAACCTCACGGCTCTCCTCCCAAGTGTGGTATGCAGCTTAACGATTTCACTCTCATCAAGTTTGATCTATTATGCTTCGTTTTTCTCAAATTCAATAAAACTTAAAAATTTGTCTAAATTAAATCGGTTGAGGTAAAAATTAGGCCGATCGCTTTGCTACGATCTTGACCGAGAATTTCTTGAGGGTACAAGCCCCCGTCTCGATCCGTGGAATCAATCGAAAGCATCTCAAATCTAAAATCCTCAAGCCCGCGAATTTATCCGTGGGGTCAATCCAAAATCCTTGCATCTAAAATCTAAAATCGAATGACGGCGTGGGAGAATATAGCGGGTTGATTGGTAAGATTAATTATAATTAGGGTGGTTCTGATGACCGACAAACAAAACAGAACTTTACCGGCACAGCCAGCCCTCTGCCGGATCTTAGATGCAAATTTAGATCGATCGCGCGAAGGGTTGAGAATTATTGAAGAATGGTGCAGGTTTGGTCTCAACAGCGCTGATTTAGCTGGCGAGTGCAAGCAACTGCGTCAAGAATTGGCTGCTTGGCACGTCGCAGAACTTCGCAGTGCTAGGGATACGCCGGCCGATCCGGGTACGGAGTTGACTCACCCGCAGGAAGAGCAGCGTTCGAGCATCCAGCAGCTACTGGAGGCGAATTTCTGTCGGGTGGAAGAAGCTCTGCGGGTACTCGAAGAGTATGGCAAAATTTACGATCGGAATATGGGCGCGGCTTTTAAGCAGATGCGCTATCGGGTTTATACTCTCGAAAGCGATTTGCTGGCTTACCGGCGCTACCAGCAGTTACTTCGATCGCAGTTATACCTCGTAACTTCGCCGAGAGACAACTTGATGGGAGTTGTGGAAGCTGCTTTGCAAGGCGGACTGACTTTGGTGCAGTACCGCGACAAAAGCTCAGACGACGGCGCAAAGCTGGCCAATGCGCGTAGGCTTTGCGAACTTTGTCACCGCTACGATGCTTTGCTGATTGTGAACGATCGCCTGGATTTGGCGATCGCAGCAGATGCCGACGGCGTACACTTAGGACAGCAAGATTTGCCTGTAGCCGAAGCGCGCAAGTTGCTCGGCCCGGGACGCATCATCGGTTGTTCGACTACGAATGGCGAGGAAATGCAGCGAGCGGTTGATGCGGGAGCAGATTATATTGGAGTTGGGCCTGTTTACTCCACTCCTACTAAACCTGATAAACAGGCGGCGGGTTTGGACTATGTGCGGTATGCTGCTACTAAGTCGTCGATTCCGTGGTTTGCGATCGGCGGAATTGATATCAACAACCTCGATGAAGTATTGAATGCCGGAGCTCAAAGGGTTGCCGCAGTACGCGCGATTATGGAAGCAGAACAGCCTACTTTAGTGACGCAGTTTTTCATCTCGCAGTTGATTCGGATGCAGAATCTAAAAGCTCAGAAAGCTTTGCAGGGGAAAACCTAGTAACCGAGGACACGGCAATGCCGTTTACCTACCCGGATATAATTTTAGGGAAACGGCCTTGCCGTGTACTGACTTTGGGTAATATTAATACCGATGCTACCAGATTTGATATAATTAATAACTAACAACTGATGATAAATCAAATTGCGCTGCAAGTTAACGGAGAAACCCGCAATTGTGCGATCGACACACCGTTACCAAAATTACTAGAACAATTGGGATTAAACCCGCGCTTGGTGGCTGTGGAGTACAACGGGGAAATTCTGCACAAACAATTTTGGGAAACTACACAAATGCAAGAGGGCGACATCTTAGAAGTTGTCACAATTGTCGGAGGAGGCTAGCCAATTTTTAGGAGTAAAAACGAGAGTTTTTCCTGCTTCTCTGGTTCTTGGTAAGCAGCCACAGTCCTTTCTCCGGCGAAACAAATTACAAAAAGCTCTGCCGACCGTAACTTTCTAATAACATAGAAAATCAGGAGGCAGAGCCTCTAGATATCCGTTCCCAGGCATAGCCTAGGAACGAGGAATTATCGCAATTAAACTGCGACAGCTTCAGCCACGGGTGCTGCTACAACAGGATAAATGCTGACTTTCTTGCGAGTTTTGCCTTTTCTTTCAAAAGTCACCACACCGTCAATCATGGCAAACAGAGTATCATCTCTGCCGATACCAACATTATTACCGGGGTGAACTTTAGTGCCGCGTTGGCGGATCAAAATGTTGCC
>JAICRN010000800.1 GCA_025937335.1 Microcoleus sp. TY_ISSM_2_bin.22 | reverse complement strand
AGGGAAAGTGCGGCGGATAGGGTGAATACTTTGATGATGGGGCTGATGATTGGTGTTCATCGAGGTGGTAGTGGGTTGTATAATTAGGCATTGAGATTATTATGCCAAGTCTCTGCCGTTATTGCGATCGGACATTACAGTTTTTTACAGGAAAGTGACGATGAATGTTGTTTTAAACCCAGAATTAGAACAGTTGATCCAATCAGAGTTAGATACGGGAAAATATGAAAATGTAGAAGCGGTGTTGAGAGAAGCATTAAAGCTTTTATCTGAGCAAAATAGTCGCCGAATCCTTGCTCGTAAAGTAAATGATTTATTTGAGAAAACGCAAGCTCTCCCAGAGGTTCAAGAAATTACCGAGGAGGAGATTGCAGCGGAGATTGAAGCTTACCGGAGAGGTGAATGAAGATTGTTGTTGATACTAATATTTGAGTGTCGGCGATTTTGAGGGGACGGATGCCAAAAAGAGTGATTCAGTCAATAATCGATCGCCGGGACAGGGAGTGGCTGGTATCACTAGAAATTCTAGCCGAATATAAGGATGTTTTGTTACGTCCCAAGTTTAAGCTAAGCCAGGACGTAATAGAAGAGTGGTGGGAGATTTTTGATACGGTAACGCAGTTGAGTGAGGTGAAGGTTGAGGTAGATTTTCCGAGGGATAGGAAAGATGCTAAATTTCTCGCTTGTGTTTTGGCTGGTAATCCAGATTTTTTAATAACTGGCGATCGAGATTTTACTGAGGTAGAAACTTTGGGCAATACTCAGATTGTTTCAGTTTCTGGTTTTGTCGATCGAATTTTAGGAGAGGGGGAGGATTGAGAGCAAAGTACCAAGCTGCGATACGCGCGATCGCGACTATTTTCCTACCCATCTTTCTCGAACAATTTGTTGATAAAAATTCTCTAAAGCTGTCACGCAAACTCGATCGTCAAACAGATTATCGTGTCGCTGACTCATGCGTTGTGCAATGTCTCGCCGCCACTGTGAGTCTAGACCTAACTTGACAGCAATTTGAATATATTCCTCTTCGTTTTGTGCAATTGTGTCTGTTACTCCCAGCATTTTTAGAAAGCTATAAGCGTGAAGTCCCCGCATAAATTCTCCCGGACAGGTAACTATGGGTAAATTGCAAGAGATAGCTTCTAAAGAGGTATTCCCCCCCGACCAAGTAAAAGTATCTAAGAAAACATCTGAAAGAAAGTTCATTGCTAGGTAATCTTGTCGAGTTGGAATGGTTCGGAATAGACAGTAATCTTCGCTCTCCATATTAACAGCAGCAAAAGCAAACTTTAGCCGTTCCCGCAGCAGTTCGCCGCGAGGAAAGATAAACTGAGCTTGCGGAACATGGCGGGCAATTTCTACTAAAATAAAATCATATTGCGGTATGTATTTGAAAGGGGCTTGGCAGCATAAATAAATCACTGCATCTTCTCGGAGGTCAAAATCTAAGCGACCGTTGTTTAATTTACCGACGGTTGGTTTTGGGTAGGCAACGCCAATATTCGGCAACTTAATTAAGGTTTCTGAGTAGTGCAATTGTGCATTTTCCGGTTCCATCAATTCACTAGAAATAAAATAATCAATCGTCGGTAAACCCGAGGTGACAGGATGGCCCCACGCCGAACATTGCACCGGGGCAAGGCGCAAAGCTGCTATTTGTATAGTT
>JAICRN010000286.1 GCA_025937335.1 Microcoleus sp. TY_ISSM_2_bin.22 | reverse complement strand
TGTTTTCCCGAAACTTCTCTTCACTCTAACGCAGTCACTGTTAATAATAATGCTATTGACTCTTGTATCCTTGCAGCTTGGATTGACTTAGTAGGAGGAGATTTTGATAACTTGGGAGGAGATGATTGGCTTCCCTTGTGCGGCGACATTGATGACGGCGAAATTTACCGGGAATGGTTTTTGTGGCAAGACAGCGAAGTAACTCAAGAATGGGAAGCTTACGATCCCATTACTAATTATCGAGTTGTGGCATCCAGCCGAGAAATGATGATTGCTAAAATCGACCAAATAGAAGATGCCAGAAAAATTTAGTTGAGTGGTAGAAGGTTAAATCTTGATTTTCAACTTTAATAAAACTTATGCAAACAAACCCGGTTTCTCCCAACCCTTAAAGAAACCGGGTTTTTCAGACAAAAACTTTAGGTATCGGCCCAGTTATACGGACCGAACATAATAATTTATTTCGCTAGTGCTTTTTGTTTTTCTCGTTCTAATTTGCGCTGCTTCAAGGCGGCAAGATTTTGTTTAATCGTGTCGATCGCAAATCCATTCCCCTGCTGTTGGTATAATTCGCTGGCACGGAGCAAATCGGCAACAGCCTCGTCATCCGATCGCAAATTCGCAAAAGCCAAGCCGCGATTGTGGTAAGCTTCTGCCAAAGTTGAAACTTGTTCTACAGCGCTGGTAAATTTATCTTTGGCTTTGCGGTAATTTCCCGACTGATAAGCCTCAATTCCTTGTTGAAAATAAACGGAAGCTTTGCTACCGCTGTCGGTATCGGAAAATTCGGGGAAATTTAAAATTGGTTCTTTAAAGAGTACAGAAATGCTGCCCTTGCCGAAGTAAGCCCAAGTCATTGTTCCCAACCCAATCCCCAGCACGAGGGCAACAATGACAGACAGAGCAATAAAATTGGTGAGTTCCATAGAGCAATATTTGTTGTATTAGAATATGATAAGATAATTTCTAACTTCTGGAACAATGGCTGCGCGGATTTACCTCAACAGGAAAGAATTTTTCGGGTTGCTAGCTTTAGTATTGTCGATCGGCTTAATTACTGCAACTGCAAGTTCTGACGCAGCAACCAACGCGCAAACTCAAGCCGGGTGGCAATTGTTGCAGCGGGGCGAGACGGGGTTGGTGGTAGCAATGCGACACGCGATCGCCCCAGGTACGGGAGATCCTGCTAACTTTAAGCTGGGCGACTGTTCCACCCAGCGCAATTTATCAGCACAAGGAAGAACCCAAGCCAAGCAAATTGCAGCCGAATTTCGCAACCGCAACATCAAAGTTGCGAGAGTTTTATCGAGTCAGTGGTGTCGGTGTTTGGAAACAGCAAAACTGATAAATTTAGGCAAAGTCGAACCGTTCCCAGCACTGAACTCGTTCTTTAGCGACAGCAGCAAAGAAGCCAGACAAACAGCCGCACTCCGCAAGTTGATTCTTGACAACCGCAACACTAAAGGCGCGATTATTCTGGTAACTCATCAAGTAAATATTACCGCGATTACTGATATTGTTCCGCAAAGCGGCGAAGCTGTCATTCTCAGAGGGTATCGACAAGGTAAAATCGAAATAGTCGGACGAATTGGAGGATTTTAAATACATATAAAGTTATAATATTACCAATTACCCATTAACTAATTCCCAATTACCAATTTATTATATGAGTTTTCAATACAGCGCCGCCCTAGTGACTTTAGCAGACCTCGATCGAGAAGTTCTTGTTAAATTTTACACAAAGTTTCTCGACCTAGAACCGAATCCCTACATTCCCAATACTTATGCTGAATTTCAACTCCCCGGCTTAAGACTCGGCATATTCAAACCCAAAGATTCCCACAAATCGGAATTTGCAAATCGAGCAAAAACAGGCATGAGTTTGTGTTTGGAAGTCAGCGATATCGAAACTGCGATCGCCCGAATTTGGGCTTTAGGTTATCCGCCCAGCGGAGAAATTATCAAAGCTGCTCACGGTCTAGAAATATATGCCTTCGATCCCGTCGGCAACCGCATAATTTTACATCAATCCCATTAGAATGTAGGATGATGGCTAATAATTGGTGAACTCTCGATCTTCTCTTCTCTTCCTTCGCCTCTTCCCGGTTCGTTCAAAAAAACCTCGAGTTCACAACCCGCTGAGGATTGCTATATAAGTTATGCAATTGCTTGACCACTTTCGCAATCACATTGTAAAACCCGCCTGTACAACTCAAAACTGCCTTAACTATCTAATCAGTTCAGCAAAACTATAAAAACTGATAATTAATAACAACAAAGCTGTCAGATGAGTTAGCTGAAATTGAGGCCGCGGACCGAGGGATTCCCGCACCAAAATTGAAAAAGACGAACCAATTATATAACTCAAAGACAGTGTTAAATACTGCCACTGCAATGTTAGACTCCACAGCCCGAGCAAAATCATCGCCAAACTCAACATCACCAACTCAACAAAGCGAGGCGGATTGTGCTGAGTAGACAGAATCAAAGTGTCCAACCAATATTGCCAAAGTCTCATGTTTTAGCGATCGAGCTTTTAGATTTAGCCTTCTAGCTTAACCTACGATCGCCACTCAGTTTGTTGCTGCAAATACCTTAAAGCCTCGGCCGTCTCAACCTGCGGAAATTGCCCGTAAAAGCGACTGACACTGTAAAAAGGGTCTGGGGTTTCCAAAATAATCGACTTATCGCCGATTTCGGCCAAAAATCCCATCAATTCTACCGGTGCCACAGGCGCACAAATCCACAAAGCCGCCGGTTGCTGCGACTGCAAAGCCAGCGCCGCCACAGCCATCGTCATCCCCGTAGCAATGCCATCGTCCACCACAATCGCCAAAGCCCCTGTCGCGCTGACATTGGGGCGTCCCGCAGATAAATCCGCCAGCAGAGATTGAGCATTATTTTGAGCCACGGGCAGTGCTAATTTTTGCAAGCGCAAATTGTGCTGCTTTTGCTTTTGCCAGAGGACGTGGCCGTCAGCAGTTGCAGCCCCGATCGCCAATTCTAAATTATCTGGGCGAGTAATTTTCTTGGCGACAACCACATCCAAAGGACAGCCCAAGCGGCGCGCAATCGGCACCGCAACGGGCAAACCCCCGCGCGGCAAGGCATAAACAATCGGTTTAACAGCCTCCTGTGCCATTAAATTCAACTTGCCGAGCTCGCCGACAACTGCCTCGGCCAGTTTTTCGCCTGCATCGGCGCGATCGTCAAAAAACGGGTTAGAGAACATATTTTTGCCTGTACGAGCTCAACCAAATAATGTGAGATTTGCGAGTATTAATTTGAGATTGTGCGATCTACAGCATTGCACACAAGCTTCCAGCCAAACTCAAATCACCAAACCCGATCTAAACTATAAACTCTAGCACTCAAAAAAATCTCCCTAATTGTAAAATTTATGTCCAGCGACTTGCAACTGAGCCTTTTTGACAACAATCAAAGTGCCATTTTCCAAACTGACTCAATACCAGCAAATGCCAAAATTCCCATTCCTCCCGGCACTTATCAAAATATGGAACAAATCGGCGAGCACTGCAACCGCTGTCACCGCTGCGAATTAGGCAATACGCGCACTCACGCTGTCATCGGGCGCGGCAATCCTCAAGCCTCAATTTTGATTGTGGGAGAAGCGCCCGGACAAAACGAAGATGAAACCGGATTGCCCTTCGTCGGGCGATCGGGCCAACTGTTAGATAAGATTTTAGAATCCGTGGGATTGAGTGCAGAAACCGACGTATTCATTGCCAACGTCATCAAGTGTCGCCCTCCCAACAACCGCCCTCCGACAGCAAAAGAAATCGAAGCTTGCAAGCCTTACTTGCTCGAACAAATTCGCATCTTAGACCCCAAAATTATTTTATTAACTGGTGCAACAGCCCTCAAAGGTTTGCTAAGCGACAAGCGACCAATTAGTAAAATTAGAGGTCAGTGGATTGAATGGGAAAATCGTTTGTGTATGCCAATTTTTCATCCCTCGTACTTGTTGCGAAATCCCTCCCGCGAACCGGAGACTCCGAAATGGTATATGTGGCAAGATATGCAGGCTATTAAGGCTAAATTGGATGAATTAAAATAGCAATTGTAATAATTTTTTGTTGTGCTTTGTATGGGCGGGTTTCACCAACTATAATTGGCTAAAACAGGTAATCTCATAAACCCGCCCCACCCACGTAAATCGCTCAACCGAAAATTTGTGAATTTTCTGAGACCTCTGTCAGGAATAAGCTTTCCGGCCTGTTCCTGAATAAAATTATTTTCTGTCAGGAACAGGCTTTCCGGCCTGTTCCACAATCACAATTATTTCATGTGGGGTGGGCGTCTCGCCCGCCCGCAAGATTCCTGTTCCACAATAAAATTATTTTCTGTCAGGAACAGGCTTTACGGCCTGTTCCACAATCACAATTATTTCATGTGGGGTGGGCGTCTCGCCCGCCGAAAAAATACAATTTAGTTGCGAGACAACTTATTTTTTGCACGACAATCTCGCAGCCACAAACGAATAGCCTCAGCAATTTCGCTTTCACTATCTTGACTTAATAAAGGATGAATATCAGCCGCAGTACCAAATCGAGAAACAAGTTTTGCCAATTCCCAACCGTTTTCCGTTTTAGTTAAAAACAACCAATGATATTGCTGAATTTCGACTCGTTTACCCCCGCGATACTGCCGTTCCAAAGTAGTAATGAAAACTTGACTGGCATTTTCAGGAAGTGCATCTTCAAAATTTAAAGGTAACGGTTCAAACTCCGGGCGACCGGCTAAAATTATTTGAGGCAGCGCGTAACCGGGCGGTGTGTTAGTGTTAGGAGAAAAGTGCGATCGCACAATTACGCGATTAGCATAACTTGGTAAATCTTGCAACAGGAGATCGACCAAAGTTTCTAAATCAGCGGGACAGGGCGATCGCACTAACAAATCATACCGACTGGCATTTATACTGTGAGCATGATTTGTCACCAAATTAACTGCAAAAGTCGGAGTTCCAACCGCAGGTATCAGCAGATAAACACAGATGAACGCTGATGAAATTTTATCTATGTTCATCTGTATTTACCTGCGGTTTAAAAAACATTCATATTGTTATTCAATCTCTTCACAAATGCGCGCAAAAGCCGCCGCCGGATCGGGCGCAGCAGTAATCGGGCGCCCAATCACCAGATAATTTGCACCAGCTTTCAAAGCAGCCTTTGGAGTCATCGATCGTTTTTGATCGCCTCCATCGGCCCATTTCGGACGCACACCGGGACAAACTAACAGAAAATCATCCCCGCAACTCATTCTTAACTGTTCCACCTCTTGCGGAGAACAAACAGCACCAGCTAAACCCGTTTCCTTAGCCAACAATGCCATGTGCAAAGCAAATTCTGGCAACTCCAAAGGTATTTTCAACTCAAAAGCCAACTGTCGCGAATTCAAACTCGTCAACAGAGTAATTGCAATTAATTTAGGAGTCGGTTTATCCACAGCCGCCGCCCCTTCAGTCAAAGCAAACTGTGCTGCTTTCAAAGCATCTTTACCACAAGTAGAATGAATAGTCAATAAATCCACATTGTACTTAGCAGCAGCCCGACAAGCACCAGCGACAGTATTCGGGATATCGTGAAACTTCAAATCGAGAAAAATCCGCTTTTCCCGCTGTTTTAAAATTTCCAAAATCCCCGGCCCCGAGCTCACAAACAACTCCAAACCCACTTTCCAGAAAGATACTTGCGGGAGTTTGTCCAGAAGGGCGATCGCCTCTTCTTGACTCGAAACATCCAAAGCAACAATAATTCGATTATCAGCGTTCATCAGCGTTCATCTTCAGTATTCATCTGCGGTTAAAAAAGAGATTCAAGACACCAATCGCACAAACTTATTCTTCCCAACCTGCAAAACCTTACCGCATAAATCAGCCGGTGATTCAAAAGCAAGATTAACATCAGAAACCCGATCGCCCTCCAACTTCACCCCGCCGCCCTGCATCAACTTCCGCGCATCACCGCTGCTTTTACAAAGCCCGCTAGCACTCAGAATATAAAACAACTTAGCCGGAAACTGCACACTTGCCAAAGAAAACTCCGCCACAGCATCAGCTTGTCCCGCAGCACCTTTAACCAGCGCAATTGCATCTTGTTGTGCGCGTTCCGCCGCTTCCTTCCCCCGATATTGGCGCACCACATCCAAAGCCAAAAGTTTCTGTTTTTCTCGCGGATTTTCTGGCAATTCATCAAGCGGCAAATCTGTCAATAGTTCAAAATACTGGGCGATCGAACTATCAGCAATTTTCTCCAACTTAGAATACATAGTCAGCGGGTCTTCCGACAAACCCACATAATTGCCCAAAGATTTCGACATCTTTTGTACGCCGTCAGTCCCGATCAAAATCGGCATCAACAAACCAAACTGCGGTTTCATCCCAAAATGCCGCTGCAAATCTCTCCCCACCGCAATATTAAACTTTTGATCGGTTCCCCCCAACTCCACATCCGCTTCCAAAGCCACCGAATCGTAACCCTGCATTACTGGATACAGAAACTCATGCAGATAAATCGCATTCTCCTGCTGCATCCTGTTATCAAATCCCTCTTTAGCGAGCATCTGCTGCACCGTCATCGTCTTCAGCAGTTCCAAAATCTTCGCCAAGTCCAATTTTGACAACCACTCGGAGTTATAGCGAATTTCCAAACGGCCGGGCGTGTCAAAATCTAGAATCGGACGCACTTGGTCTAAATAAGTCTTGGCATTTTCCGCCACTTGTTCGGCCGTCAACTGGGGGCGCATCTCGGATTTTCCTGTCGGATCGCCAATTCTTGCGGTAAAATCTCCGATGAGCAGTACGGCTGTGTGACCGGCATCTTGAAATGCTCGCAGCTTGCGGACGCAAATGCTGTGTCCCAAGTGAATGTCACTCCCTGTCGGGTCAATTCCCAGTTTGACGCGCAACGGTCGATCGACTTTTGCCAGCAGTTGGGCTAAATTTTCGTCAGGGTTGCTAGAATCAGGTCGATCTGGAAAAATCTCGCTGACGCCGCGGTAAAGCGCTGAAAGGTTAGGAGTTATCATCGGGGAGCGATCGTCCATCATAATTTTGCCAAAGTGCAGCAGAATTAGTTACACTCACTGGTTGACGCATACAAACATAACTATCAAGCTACTATAATCCCAAAGCTGACCGGCTTTCATTAGCTGACCCCGCCCAAAAACCGATACCAGCCCCCGACAACAGTCGTGGAGATCCCCAAATTTTAGACTCTTGTTCAAACTCCCAGATTCATCTGTGGAATAAATCTAAAATCTAAAATCTAAAATCTAAAATCGACTGACAGTCTCTAGGGTTCGCATCT
>JAICRN010000084.1 GCA_025937335.1 Microcoleus sp. TY_ISSM_2_bin.22 | reverse complement strand
CGCCAAAATCGCCACTTCCTTCTCATGCTTGTGAGCGTTCAACACACCTACAACTTCCTGAATCTGACTTATAACTTGACGGTTCAACTCCTCAAACGCCTCTTTCTAACAATACACAAAACGCGCAGTTTCTGCAATATCAATTGCCAAAACCTCCTCGCTTTCCTCTCCCCTTTCCAGAAATAGCCCCCAAGCCAAAGCAGCCAATTCATTTTGATTAGCTTTCACAAATTTATCTAATTTCCGGCTCCAGCTATTTTCGTTGGGTTTGGACTGAGGGCTATCAAATAGAAACATTTTCTCTTCTTGCTTGTAGAAACTATTTTTTTGCAGTCAGTTGTCATTTAGCAGTTGGCTGTTGGCAGTTGGCTGTTGACTGTTGTCATTAGTTACCCATGCCCAATGGCCCATCCCCAATTACAAATTAGCAATTCCCAATTACCCAAAACCGCTGCGTTTCTATCTTATACCAGATTGCACGCGCCAGAGCGCCGCATAAATTCCGTCCTGTTCGATCAGTTGTTCGTGCTGCCCCGATTCTACCACTAGCCCCTCTTCCATGACACAAATGCAATCGGCATTGCGGACAGTAGAAAGACGGTGGGCGATCGCAATTGTAGTGCGATTCTTGGTAATTCGTTCTAGCGATCGCTGAATTGCCGCCTCAGTCTCGTTATCCACCGCTGAAGTAGCTTCGTCAAGAATCAAAATCGGCGGATTCTTCAAAACAGCCCTCGCAATCGCAATTCGCTGGCGTTGTCCCCCCGACAATTTTTGACCGCGTTCCCCTACAATAGTGTTGTAACCGTCAGGCAATTGCGAAATAAACTCGTGAGCCTCCGCAATTTTAGCAGCATTTACTATCTCTCGATTGCTTGCCTCAAAACTGCCGTAAGCAATATTTTCTGCCACCGTACCGTGAAACAAAAACACATCTTGACTCACCAATCCGATCGCTCTCCGCAAATCTTTTAAATTCAGGTTATTTAATTCTATACCGTCGAGATAAATATTGCCGTACTGTACCTCGTACAGCCTCAAGATGAGTTTCACCAGCGTACTCTTTCCCGAACCAGTAGCGCCAACAATCGCAGTAGTTTTTCCGGCCGGCAGAGTCAGGGAAAAATACTGCAAAATCGGCTTTCTTTGATTGTAAGAAAAAGTAACATTTTTAAATTCCAACTCACCCTTAATCGAACTAACTGGCCGCCGAATATCGCCCGTGTGAATTGCGATCGGAGTATCCAACAAATTCATCACCCGATTAGTAGAAGCCATGGCGCGCTGGTATTGATCCAGAGTATCTCCCAGGCGAGTCAGCGGCCACAGCAACCGCTGGGTCAAAAACACCAAAACGCTGTAAGTTCCCACAGACAACCGGCCCGCCACCACCTCCAAACCGCCCAGAAATAGCGTTGCAATAAACCCCAAGAAAATCACCACCCGAATCAGCGGAATAAAAGCAGCCGAAAGTACGATCGCCCGTCGGTTGCTTTCGCGGTAAGCTTGGCTTTGTGTTTCGATGCGCCCAATTTCATAATCTTCGGAAGTAAAACTTTTAATAGTAGTAATTCCCGTCAAATTATTCGACAGTTGCCCGTTCAGAAAACTCACCTTTTCCCGCACGTCAGCATAGAGAGGAGCGAGGCGGTTTTGAAAGGCGATCGATCCCCAAATAATAAAAGGTATCGGCAGCATGGACAGCCCAGCAACAAGAGGAGATGCAGCAAAAAAAGCCGCGCCAATCACAACAACCGTTGTCATTACCTGAATTATCTCATTAGCGCCGTCGTCCAAAAAACGTTCGAGTTGATTGATATCATCATTGAGAATAGAAATCAAACCGCCCGTGCTGCGTTCTTCAAAATAAGCTAATTCTAATTCCTGCAAATGGCTGTAAGCTTCCAGACGCAAATCGTGTTCAATATCCTGAGCCAAATTGCGCCACAAATAATCATAGGCATATTCAAAAAGAGATTCCAACGTCCAAATAATCGCGCTCAAAAAAGTGATAATTGCCAGTTGCCAAAAGACATCTTTTATGCCCCACTGAGCGAGGATAGAATCTTGCTGTTTCACCACCACATCAACGGCAATACCGATTAATGCTGGCGGCGCTAAATCAAAGAATTTATTCAGCAGCGAACAGATACTTGCCAGCCAAGCTTTCAGGCGGTAGCGGCGCCCGTACTTCAGCAGCCGCTTTAGGGGATGGACAGGTTTTGATGGATTTGGTGATGCTTGAGAATCAGTCATAGGGCATGGGGTATCGGAAAAGTGGCCGAGAATTACAAATTAGTAGGGTGAGGCGCGCACCTTACCCTTGTTTAATTTTTAATTCTCAAATGCCCCGTTCCTAGGCTTTAAACGTTAACACTCGCTTCATTTTAGCGACTGCACCAACTATTTGCGCCTTAACCTGAACGTCAATTACTGGTTGAATTGGCTTGTAATATTGTTTTCGGTTGGATGGGAATGATAAAGTCAAGGTCAATAATTCCCCCTTCCCCCAGTCCCCACTCCCGATCATTCCGCTGTTACCGGAATTGATATAAGCGGTTGGTGCTTCTTCGATTCTGCATTCTTCGCGCAAGGTAATGCAATCTACGTCGGTTAATCCCAAAGCGGAGTCAGTTTTGTCAACACCTTTGCGACTCATATCGAAGCGCGATCGCGCCCTTCCTGCACCGTCAGAAGCCGATCGCAAAAATCGATCGTTCCCCTTCCCAACCAGCAAATAAGACGGCGCGCCCATCGAACCCGGTACAATTACAGGCTGGTCCGAATGTGCGGGACAAGCGCCTTTGCGAGCCACCCAGCCGGCACCTTCAGCTAAGGTGATATTGTGAGGCACATCGTATACTAAGGGAGCTTCGACATCGCCGAAAACTTGCCGCAAACGCAACCGCAGAAGTTCTGCTAGCAGCAAACGGTTGATAAAACCGCAGTTAGCGGCGGTTGCTTCCGCTTGCAGGTAGCTGCTCACAAGTTCGGGCTTTGCTGCGACAGACAGCGGAAAAAGCCTGGATTCAGGGTATTTCAGAGTTTTAGGCCAGGCTTCGCAAGCTCGATCGCGCCACATTCCGCCGATGTATTTGCCGACATTCCGCGAACCCGAGTGAATCATCAAAGCGATTTGTCCCGATCGAACTCCCCAAGTATAAGCCGTAGCTCGATCGATAACTTCCTCAACCACTTAGCCACCCCCGAATTCCCCGGATGGAAATCTGGAGTAGCGCAAGCGCGGCAAACGCAACCACCTTGAGGGTGACGAACATTCGCCAAACTTGCTAACTGTTTGAGGGCCTTTGCTTCCACAGGAAAATCCTCTGGGAGCAAAACTTCTGCTGTTGTAGCACTGGCATCTTGCCAGTGTTCATGCAAAAAACTATTGAGTTCTCTTGTGGCACTGGCATCTTGCCAGTGTTCATGCAAAAAACTATTGAGTTCTCTTGTGGCACTGGCATCTTGCCAGTGTTCATGCAAAAAACTATTGAGTTCTCTTGTGGCAGTGGCATCTTGCCAGTGTTCATGCAAAGAACTATTGAGAGAAATGGAGTAAACTTTGTTGCTGTAACTAACATCAAGACCTTGCCGAGACAAAGCTCGCAAAAGCCTGTTTAAGTTTTTTGGCTGCTGCATAAATAGTCTGTTGCGGGTTGCTATGCAACCCCCAGGAGTTGAAGAGATTTTTTAGGCCAAAAAAGACTTGGGTTCAGCAGCCGCCATCTTTTTCAAGATAAGCTGAAAGGCAACTTATCTAATGACTAAACTTATCAGATATCAAAAGTGATATGTCAACCCTTTCAGTGAATTTTTAATAAATATATATGATTTACCAAGCGGTATCAGAAACCTAGTTTCTGCCTAGATAAATCGCATCCAAACCAAAGATTTTGCGAAGAAACCAGGTTTCTTTTGCCAGCGCGTCCGACCGGATTGCAATTTTCATTGCGAGGAAGTAGGAGCAATCCCCCCGTGGTTGCCCATCCCCACTTAAAGATAATATCTAACCGTCGTCACCACCCGACTTTTTTTAGCCCGCAAAGCCGCTTTCAAAAAGAAAGCAGTTTGATTGTGCAGCAGTCCCTCCCACCAATTTCGCGTCACAAAAGCCGGAATGATCAGCGTTAAATATACTCCCGGTCGCTGCTCTTCAAACAAAGTCAAAAAGTGTGTCAAAGCCGAACCAACAGAACGGTAAGGAGATTCCAAAATTTCCAAAGGAATATCAGACTGCAAATCTTGCCAAGCCGCTTGTAATTTTGCTCGATCGGTCAAACCAATATCCACGTGAACTGCCACAACTTCATCAGCAATTAAACGAGCGTAATCGAGGGCCTCGAAAGTTCCTCGGTGCAACTGCCCGACTAACACCACTGCCGGATGTGTCACCTTCTTAACTCTAGGTCTGCGAAGATAAGACCTCGGTTCTATTCCCTGAATGCTCAACCGAGCCGCGACATACCGATAGTGTCGGTGAATAGCTAAAAATAGACTGACTGCGATCGGAATAGTTACTACGACAACCCAAGCTCCCAAAAGGAATTTTGTAGCGAGAATTACAGCTAAAACTCCTGTTGTTGCCACTGCACCAATACCGTTCATCACAGCACTAACTTGCCAACCTTTACCTCGTTCCTTAAACCAGTGAATTACCATTCCCGATTGGGAGAGAGTAAAAGAAGTGAAAACTCCAACCGCATACAGGGGAAGCACCGCGCTCGTATTGCCTCGAAAGAGGATAATTAAAAATGCAGCGCAGAGACTGAGCAGATTAATGCCATTAGAATAAACCAGGCGATCGCCCAACAGCGACAATTGCCTCGGCAAAAACCCGTCCCGCGCCAAAAAATAACAAAGTCGCGGAAAATCCGCATAACTCGTATTCGCAGCCAACAGCAAAATTAACAGAGTTGCTGCCTGCAAATAGTAATAAAATATACCGACACCAAAAATTTGTTTTCCCAACACAGAAAGGAGCGTTTCATGTTCTGTAGGAATCACCTGATAAATATGAGCCAAGTAACTAATCCCCAAAAACATTGCTCCCAGAATTCCCCCCATATAGCTCAAAGTCACGCGCGCATTCTTCCATTCAGGAGGCTTAAAAGCCAACACCCCGTCTGATATGGCTTCAACTCCAGTCAGGGCTGTACAGCCGGCCGCAAAAGCGCGCGCGAGCAGAAATAATCCCAAAGGTTCCTTAGCTGGAATATTTTGTAATGTCGGCATCACCTGACCTGTTGCCTGTTGGAATAAACCGCAGCCAATCAAAACAAAAATCCCAACTATAAACCCATAGGTGGGAACCATAAATATATTGCCAGATTCCCGCAACCCCCTGAGATTGGCAAACATGATTAGGACAATAAAAACTAAGCACAGTTCAACTGTGTAGGGGTGCAGGGAGGGAACTGCTGAAGTCAAGGCTGCCACCCCAGCCGAAATACTTACTGTGACGGTGAGGATGTAATCAATCATCAGCGAAGCTGCTGCGATCAAACCAGGATAAATACCTAAATTTTCTCGCGCCACGATGTAAGCGCCACCGCCGTTGGGGTACGCTTTAATTGTCTGTCGGTAAGACAGCGCAACGATCGCCAACAGTAAAATAATAATTGCAGAAATAGGCAGCGATAAGCTCAAACTGCTACTCCCCGCTAGTAATAGCACCAGCAGAGTTTCTTGAGTAGCGTAGGCAACAGACGAAAGTGCATCGGACGCCAGAACAGCTAGTCCTGTAGGGTTGCTCAGGCGTTCATGAATAGATGCGCTAGTGGGGAGAGATTCACCCAGTAAAAATCGCTTGAGTCGAGAATAAGTGTACATTGAAAGTCAATATATAGGCGTCCACAAATCATAATCGAGACGGGGACAGTTTTAACTGAGATCTTGCACCATTCTCAATAACAGGCTTTCGGGCCCGTTCCGCGAAGAGTGAGTTTGATTGTGGGCCGTTGCTCTTCTAGCGGGCCCCACAATCAAACCTATTGAAAAGGGTGCAAGATCTCAGTTTTAAGTAATTTTTGGCTCACAAGTTGTAATTCTGTCTCGCTTGTTGAGTCAGCTTCAGCTTGTGTTCGAGAGCTTGCCAATTTTGGGCTTCGATATCGCTGATGAACTCGTCGAGACTGTCGCGGTAAATAGAGAGCGATCGCAACAATTCCTCTCGATTGTACTTTGCCACCATCACTCCCAGCTCGGGATTGCCGCCCCCAACACGACTCGTATCCCGAAAACCCGAACTCGCCAAATGTTGGGCTAAATTAACAATATGCCGATCGCCCTCTCGATCGCAGGCAGCAACCAGCGTCGCGCTCGCCATTAGCGGCAAATGAGAAATCCAAGCCACAGATCGGTCGTGTTCTTCCGGCTCACATCGGTAAACTTTAGCACCCAGCAACCGCGCAATTTCCTCAACCTTATCCACCGCCAGCGCCGGCGTCTGGGAAGTCGGCGTCACCACGTAAGGCCGGCCCACAAACAAATCGGGCACTGCCGCCTCGATTCCGCTTTCAGCAGTCCCCGCCATCGGGTGTCCCCCCACAAAGTTCGGCCACAAAGAAGACACAGCCTGCACTATAGGTGTTTTTACGGAACCGACATCCGTTACAATAGTATTCCGGGAAAGATAGGGCACCAACTCTCGGACGATCGGCTCGATCGACCCCAGCGGCGTGCAAATAAAAACCACATCGGCTGCTGCCATTAGAGACAGGTGTATGCTGGCTTCATTGACAACACCGCGAGCTTGCGCCCGAGAGCAAGTCTGCTGCCGACTCGAAACCCCAAAAACATTAAACCCGCGCAATCGCAAATCCAGGCCGATCGAGCCGCCAATTAAACCCAGTCCTACAATACCGATATTCATAGCAATAAAATGGGGATATTTGATACGGTGCCGCCCCCATGACAGTCGAGGAACTCCTGAAACAATATGCCGCCGGAGAAAGAAACTTTGCCGGAATCAACCTGACTGAGGCCAACCTCAGCGGCGTCAACTTGAGCGGAGCCAACCTCAAGGGTGCGAATCTGAGTGTAGCAAACCTCAGCGGAGCCAACCTCAGCAAAACCAACCTCACAGGTGCCAAACTCAACATCGCCAGACTCAGCGGCGCCCATCTAGGCGGCGCCGACCTCACCGACGCCGACCTTAACGTCGCCTACCTAGTCCGAGTTGACCTCAAAAAAGCCATACTCGTAGGAGCCAAACTGATCAGAGCCGAGTTAATTCGAGCCGAACTCAGCGGCGCTAACCTCAGCGGAGCCAACCTCAGCGGAGCCACCCTCACCGAAGCCACCCTCCGAGGAGCCAACCTCAGCGGTGCCAACCTTCGAGGCGCTCACCTCAGTGGCGCGTCCTTGACAGAAGCCAACCTCGAACAAGCCAACCTGCAAGGTGCCGACCTCAGCCGAGCCGACCTCAGCGGCGCAGACCTGCGAGGCACAGAACTGCGACAAGCCAACCTCACTCAAGCCGTACTCAGCGGAGCCGACCTCAGCGGCGTCAATTTGCGCTGGGCAATCCTCAGCGGCTGCAACCTGCGGTGGGCAGACCTCAGCGAAGCCAAATTGAGCGGGGCCGACCTCAGCCGAGCCGACCTTTGCCACGCCAACTTGCTCAATGCCAGTTTAGTTCACGCCGACCTGTCAAATGCCTATCTCATCCGCGCCGACTGGATTGGAGCCGACTTAACCGGAGCCACCTTAACCGGAGCCAAACTCCACGCAGTTTCGCGGCTCGGCATCAAAACCGAAGGCATGACCTGCAAGTGGGTCGATTTGAGCCCCAACGGCGACCACAGCCAAATTTACTGGTTGAACTCTGGAGGAACCCACGACTTTTTTCACGAAACCTTGCCCACTGTTCGGATTGTGATTGACTCGCCCTTAGACCAAGGCGCTCATTTTGCCCTAGCTGCAACTTATTACCAAATTGCCCAACAATACCCGAGTTTAAGCCAGCCGCCCACGATCGAAGTCAGCTCCAGGCGCACCGTACTCGCCTTTAAAATGGACAGCGACGATAAATTATTTGCCACCGCTTACGTTGCGATCATTCCTTTTAATGACGCCGCCACAACTCAAAAAAACCTGATTGCTTTGATGAAAATGATTCAATCTCACGATGCAGGCAAACTTAACGTCAAAGAATCCAAACACGTCCAGTTATGCAGCAAAGCTCTCAACCAAGCTATTAGCAAGGTAGACCAAATCAAAATTTCCAGCTCTTTTCCAAAAATCGGCGAAAGCATCAATTTTTTTCAAATTCCTACACAGATGATCTTAATTAATTCCCGCGACCAAAGACTCAGCGTATATCACCACCCAGCCTTCGGCAAGCGCCTGATTAAAAAATACGATCCGAACAACTCAAGCCCGGGCAAGTTAGCCGAAAGCACAAAATTGGGTCAAGCTAATATCACTAGCATTTTGGATTTTATAAAAGGCTTCCACAATATAGATGTCTAAGCATATTGCATCTAGTTACAAAAAATGCTTATTCTATTTTAAAGGTTGGCATAACAAAGCTTTGTTCTAGCTAACACATCAGGGAAAGTCAAAAGCATGGACGCCGAAGAACTCATCGCCAAATATACAGCAGGAGAAAGAGACTTTACTGCCATCCTCCTTTGCGAGGCAAATCTCAGCAGGATCGATCTCAGCGGGGCTAATTTCAGCGAGGCAATCTTGAGCCTCACCAACATGAGCGGCAGCAATTTGTCAAACGCCAACATGAGAAAAGCCAAACTCAATGTTGCCAGACTCAGCGGTACCAATCTCCACAAAGCCAACCTCAGCGGCGCTATCCTCAACGTAGCTAACTTGATTCGAGCCGACCTCCGCGAAGCCCAACTCGTCGAAGCTACAATGATCAGATCCGAACTTATCCGAGCCAACCTCAGCAGTGCAAACTTGAGCGGTGCAAACCTCAGCGAAGCAGATTTGAGAGAAGCAACCCTCAGAGAAGCCAATCTAGAGCAAGCTGACCTCAGCGGGGCTCACCTGAGAGGCGCTTGTCTGACAGTGGCCAACTTGGAACGGGCAAACTTGCACAGAGCCGACCTCAGCAGGGCAGACTTGCGAGGAGTCAACCTCTGCAATGCCGAACTCAGACAAGCTAATCTTTCTCAGGCAAACCTCAGCGGGGCAGACTTGCGAGGCGCTAATCTCCGGTGGGCTGACCTCAGCGGGGCGAACCTGACGGGCGCTGACCTCGACGAAGCGAGATTGAGCGGGGCCAACTTGTACGGGGCAAATTTGAACAATGTCAACCTGTTGAACGCTACTCTGGTACACGCGGATTTGACTCAAGCGAATTTGATTCATGCTGATTGGGTAGGCGCAGATTTGACGGGGGCGGCCCTGACGGGGGCAAAAATTTACGCGGTGTCCAGGTTCGATCTCAAAGCAGATGACATTACCTGCGATTGGGTTGACCTCAGTCCTAACGGCGATCGCAGCCACATTCAGCGCTTTACCCCAGAAGAATCTCAAAGGTTTTTCAATGCTACACCGCCGACAGTTCAAATTATTGTCGATCGACCCCTAGACCCCGACGCTAACTTTATCCTCGCGGCTACCTACCGTCAAATTGCCCGTCAATACTCGGGTTTGAGCAATCCTCCCAGCATAGAAGTTAATTCGCGACGCACAATCATCTCATTTAGAATAGACCAGGACGACCAACTATTTCTCACAGCTTTCGTGGCCATTATTCCCTTTAGCGACGCGGCATTTACTCAGAAAAATCTCATTACTCTGATCAAGATGATTCAACCCCAAAGCGGTAATAGCCTGGGCGTCAGAGTCTCTAATCTGGTAGTGCAATTGAACGTGACCCTGACCAAAACAATTAGAAAAATAGGGGAAATGAAAATTCAGCCGGTTCGCCTCGATCGCGAATCGGTATCGAGTTTTTTTCAATCGCCTACCCAAACTGTACTGGCTAACTCCAGCGGCGACAGTTTGATGGTTCATTATCACCCAGACTTTGGCAGAAACTTGACAAATTTGCCAGGAGTCACCAAAACCTCGATCGGTCCTGCAATTAAAGCCCAAAGATTCACAACCCCGCCGCTAAATACGGTGGTTGAGTTTGTCAAAAGCTTTTATCAGATCGGCGAGTAAATACTATAAATTAATTTGAGATAATTTCTATTCATGCCATATAAAAATTAGCCGATTGCCCTTTCAGTCAGGTAAAAGAAATGGAAGCTGAAGAACTTCTCAAAAGATTTGCACTCGTCAAAAGATACACAGAAGGCGACAGAGATTTCACAGGAATCAACTTGAATGAAGCTAATCTCAGCCGCATCAACCTCAGCGAATCAATTTTAAGGCGGGCTAGCTTATTTGTCACCAACATCAGTGGCGCTAACTTGAGCGAAGCTAACTTGAGCGAAGCTAACCTGAATGTGGCTAGACTCAGCAGCACCAATCTCTCGCGGGCAATCTTAAACGGGGCTACTCTCAACGTAGCAAACTTAGTGAGAGCCGATTTAAGTGCTGCTCAATTAATCGGAGCATCTCTGATTAGAAGCGAATTAGTCCGCTGCAAACTCAGCAAAACTAACTTCAGCGGTGCAAACCTGACTCAAGCAGATTTAAGAGAGGTAAAACTGACGCAAGCTAACCTGTGCGGTGCTAATCTTTCCGGTGCAAATCTCAGAGGTGCTTCGGCTGCTTCAGCTAACTTTCAAGAAGCTAACTTGCACCGCACGGATCTGACTAAAGCAGAGCTCAATGGGGTCAATTTTAGCAATGCAGATTTGAGACAAGCTTCTTTGCAACAAGTGAATCTCAGCAGTGGCAATTTGAGCGGAGCTAACCTCCAATGGGCTGATTTGACGGGAGCTAACCTCAACGGTGCCGATTTGAGCGATGCTAAATTGAGCGGAGCCAACCTCAACGGAGCAGATTTAAGAAATACTAATTTAGCCAATGCTAGTTTGGTTCACGCTGATTTGACAGAAACTAATTTTATTGAGGCAGATTGGGTGGGCGCTGATTTAAGGGGGGCTACTTTAACAGGAGCAAAACTCTATTTGGTTCCCAGGTTTGGCATCATTGCAGATGATATTACTTGCCAGTGGGTTGACCTCAGCCCCGCCGGCGATCGCACTCAGATTAAACAATTTAATTCGCCCTCAGAAGCGAGAAAATTTTTAAATCACACGCCGGGGTTAGTACGAATTGTGGTTGACGCACTTTTAGACTACTCAGCAAACAGCACTTTAGCAACAGCTTACAGCGAAATAGCTCAGCATTATCCAGCAATGAGCTGTCCTCCCAATATTGAAGTGGGCTACCGCCGGACAACTCTCACTTTTAGATTTGATAGCGATGAACATTTATTGCCAGCAGCTTTTTTAGCGATTCTTCCTTTTAAGGATGCAGTACAAACTCAAAAAAATATTGTGGCGCTCGGTCAAACTATAGAAAGTCAAAATTTGGATAAAAAACGAATATTGCAATTGAGTCAATCATTGAGTGCAGTTACAAATAAGTTAGATAAATTGAGAAATTTCCTCTCAAATAAATTAATTATTAGTCAGGAAACATTTTTTTTTGAGTCACCTACCCAAACTATTTTAATTAGTTCTGGGGAGAAGAGTTTGACCGTGCAGTGTCACCAGGATTTTGGTCGGCGAGGTGGAAATAATCATGAGAGTAAATTCCTGTTGCCTGTGGGTAAAAAATTAGTTGATTTTCTGGCAAGTTTTGATTATCTTGATTGATAAATCCCAAGTGTAAAACCGATTGATTGAGGTAGAAGTCCACAACTCATTGCTCCGCTTCCTGCGATCGAACTCCGAGCCGCACTGGCCCCACCATTTAACGATGGCGCGGCTCGTGGCGCGGGCTTTGCGCTTGGGGCGCAGCGCTCTGATCCAAACGGGGCTTCCCGCTGGAGCTTACCGACAGCGGTATCGAGTCAGCTATTTGATGCCGATTTTGATGTGGCCGGAACCTGTGATTTTAGTCGCGCCGAAACCGCTGCTGGAACATTTGCAGGCGGTGGAAATTCCGCGTTTGCAAGAGTGGCTAGAAACTGAGCGGTCGATCGAGATTTATTCCGATAATGCCACTGGACGAGGATTGATGCTAGCAGATCCCGAGTCTTGGCTGGCGGCTCGCTTGGCTGCTGATTCGCCACTTCCGAGCAATATTCCGACAATTATCGACGGTGTGGATGACTTGGAAGTTTGGACGCGCCAGCAATTGACGGCGTGTTTGCAACCTGTTGACTGGAATGATTTAATGCAATCTCAGCCTTTGGAAGCCGATGCAATCCTCCAAGGGCGGGTACTGCTAACGCGGGCTTTCTTTCAGCATCCGGCGAAACCAGAGGAGTGCTATTTGCTGGAAACCGCAGAGCAAAAGATATTGGAGGGGCTGTTTGAAAGGATCGAGCCGAATTCGCTGATTCCGGCTGCTTGGAGCAATTTTTGGCAGCGGTGGGAAGCAAACGGAAAATTGCGGTGGGCGGAAATTCATCGGGAGGCTGGCTCATTTTCTCTGTACTGCGCGCCGGTGCAGGTGGCTGAGGTTTTGAGCAAAATTTGGGATTCTCAGCCTGTGGTGTTGATTGGTGGGGCGGTGGATGTGGAACCGAAGGCTCCGATCTTCCGGCAAATGCTGGGACTGCCAGAATTGACGAGCGTTAAGTTTTCGCCCGATCGACAAAGCGAAT
>JAICRN010000406.1 GCA_025937335.1 Microcoleus sp. TY_ISSM_2_bin.22 | reverse complement strand
GGGTTAAGTTCGCAGGCCCTGCGGTAACTTTTTTCCGCCCCATCCCGCTGTCCCAATTTCGCCAAAACTTCACCCAAATTGTGGTGATACCAGGAAAAATCCGGGTTGAGTTCAGTACAGCGCTGGTAGGCGGAGGCGGCTTCCTCTAATTTACCAGATTGTTTCAGCAGATTGCCTCTATGAAAATAATTAGAAGCTGTTTCTTCTTGCACTTGTAATGAGTTATTCATAATTTTGTACCGAAGATTTCATTTTTTTTAGCTTGGTCGAGGCTGGGTTTATAAGTACCTTGTATCTGACATCTTGCACCAATGTCAATCTTCAGGATGCTCGCGCGGGGTGGGGCGGGTTTTTTAGTCTTTGGGTATCCCTTGAAGCTATCGGTGAACCCGCCCCTACAGGTTTTTGACATTGGTGCCGTCTGGTGAATTGTATCGGTCTTCTGTCTGAGTCACAATCCTCTCGATCCCCCCTAGCCCCCCTTAGCAAGGGGGGGGACAAGAGCGTTCAAAGTCCCTCTTCTTGAGTCTGAGTCACAATCCTCTCGATTTCCCTAGTCCAGGGCGGGTACGGGGGTGAACAATAAGCGTTCAAAGTCCCCCTTCTTAAGTGGAATTTAGGGGGATCGAGACTTTGGTGCAAACCAGAGAGACAGAGGGCTTTAGACTTAAGTTGACACCCTAAACTCATGGGGATGTTCCTAATTCGTCGGCCGCCAATTCTCGTCCTCCAATCTGATACCGCTATCTTGACACGCTCTGGTTAAATGAGGGCTGTAGTAAGGGTCATTGTCAATATATTTTTGCCACCGGCTTTCCATCAGCTTCGATTCTTTTTTCAGCCGCTCTTTCTTTTCAGGCGAGTCCTCATAACCCCGGCTTTTAGATTCGTGGTGGTAGAGAACTACATGAGGCAGGTAAATATTGCGGTACCCTTTCTCTAGCATTTTCAAACACAAATCCACATCATTGTACGCCACTGTTAGCTCTTCGTCAAACCCCCCAACACTTTCAAATACTTCGCGGCGACACATTAAACACGCAGCAGTTACCGCTGAAACATTGTTCATGCCTACCACATTCCCGAAATAGCCAGGAATCGATCGCGGCATATGGTAATAACTGTGACCTGCAACTCCGCCGCCGAGTCCCATCACCACTCCCGCGTGCTGGATTTTGTGATCTGAGTATATCAACAAATTGCCCACAGCCCCGATCGAGCTTCTCTGAGCTTGTTCAACCATCCCGTCAATCCAATCGGGAGTAATTACCTCTGTATCGTTATTCAAGAACAGCAAGTAATCTCCCTCCGCTTTGCTAGCAGCGTAGTTGTTAATCTTCGAGAAATTGAAGGGAATGTCGAGTCGGTAACTTTTAAATCTGGCTGATTCCTTAGCCGTCCATTTAGCTAGAATTTCCGCCGTGTGTTGCTCTTGACTGCCGTTGTCGATGACGATAACTTCGTAGTTGGGGTAGACGCTCTTAGTAAAGATAGACTCCAAGCAATTGTCCAACACATCGCCTAAATCCCGCGTCGGAATAATGATGCTGACCCGCTTGTAATCCGCAATTTTGTAGCGTGCAATAAAGTGTCCCAAAAAGTAGGGAACGCCTTCTATTTTCCCCGGTTCGCCCCTGCGTTCGATCGCCTCTTGCAAAGCTTTTTGCCCTGCATCATAGGCATAGGGTTTAGCCTCTACACCGCCAGCAGCCGAACCTGCGTGCATTCTCCAGTGGTAAAGAATTTTAGGAATGTGAAATATTTTGTCAGTTTTTTCTGTAAACCTCAACACCAGATCGTAATCTTGAGCTCCTTCAAAACCTGCTCTAAAACCGCCGATTTCATTGATTAGCGATCGCCTGTAAGTTCCCAAATGGCAAGTGTACATCCGAGATAAAAATGAATCCGGACTCCATTCTGGCTTGAAGAAAGGATTTATCAGTTCCCGATCTTGGTAAATCTTATCTTCATCTGAATAAATCATGTCCGCTTCCGGGTGGCGGTTCAGCAGCAGCACCACTTCATACAATGCCTCTGGTGTCAGCGTATCGTCGTGGTCTAGCAAAGACACAAATTCACCCGTCGCCAACTCCAAAGCAGAATTAGAACAGTGAGAAATGTGACCGTTTTTGGCTCTGTAAGCTACTTTTATCCGGCTATCTTTGGCTGCATATTCTTGCAAAATTTGCTTGACATGAGGCGCGGTTGATGCGTCATCCGCAATGCACAATTCCCAATAAGGATATATCTGATTGAGAACTGATTCTATTGCCTCCTTTAAATAATTTTCTGGCGTATTGTAAGCCGGCATGACGATGCTAATCAGCGGCTTGTAGTTAAATATTTCTAATATTTCAGCCATCTTCCGCAAGTCAGCTTCTCTGGGGCTGTTCTTAGCGCGCCACTTCGTGTAAGCTGGGTCTTGACCGAGGAATAGCGAATCTCGTAAGTTTTGATAATCCAAACCAAAAAGTTTCGGATCTAGTTTGCTCGCCGTCTGATAAGCTTCCAGAGCTTCCGAAAGCTTGTCTTGTTTAGCTAAAGTTTTTGCTAAATTGTAGTACGACCAGCCAAAGTCAGGAGCCACCTCGATCGCTTTCCGATAAGCGCCAACAGCTTCATCAAGCCGACCTTCTTGTTGAAATAGATCGGCTAAATTGTGGTGCGACCAAACAAAACTTGGATTCAGTTCTGCCGCTTTCCGATAGCTTTTTATAGACTCATCAAATTTACCTATTGATTTCAGGACATCGCCTAAATTGTGGTGAGTTCCAAAGTAATTAGGATTAATTCCAATTGCTTTGCGGTAGGCGACCACAGCCTCGGCAAATTTACCTTCTTCTTGCAGAGACGCCCCTAATTCGTGATACTCGGCAGCTATCCCTGGCGAGTGTTCGATCGCATTTCCAGAGTCTCCGTGAACAGCGCGATCGATCTTTTCGGTCGCTTTAGTTATTCCCTTTTTTTTTAACACCTCTTCTAACCGCCCAGAAATAGCCTTGTCATCAGGCCGAATCTGCAACGCCATCTGATAAAAGACGATCGCCCCATCCGACCAATTCTTCCGCACCAAAGCATCAGCCAACTCAACATAAAGATCGGCATCATTCGGCGCAATCTCTAGCGCCTTGTGATACAACTGCACGTCATCAGGATTCTCATCAATCGCCCGCCGGTACAAACGCATCGCTTCCTTCAAATCCCACTGCGACCGCATCCTCACAGCATCAGCCAACTTTTGCGAAAGCCACGGTAAATCCGCCTGAATCTCCGCAGCGCGGCGGTAAGCGGCGATCGACTCATCCCACCGTTCCAGCTTCTCAAAAGCCGTTCCCATGTTGTAATAAGTCCACTGAAAATCGGGATTTAACTCGGCCGCGCGCCGGTAAACATCGATCGCTTCCTCCCACCTTTCCATTTCTAGCAGCACGTCGCCCAACTTGCTCTGCGACCAGAAGAAATTCGGATTAACTTCGTTAGCACGCTGGTAGGCAACAACCGCCTCATCCCACCGTTCCAACTTCACCAGCGATTCTGCTAAATTGTTGTGCGCCCAAAAATGGTCGGGATTGAGTTCGATCGACCTTTGGTAAGCCGAAATTGCCTCATCCCACCGTTCCAGTTTAATCAGCGCGTCTGCTAAATAGTTGTGCGACCAACTAAAATCTGGATTTAATTCTGTTGCTTTGCGGTAAGCATTTACAGCTTCTTCCCACCGTTCCAACTTAACCAGAACCTCTGCTAAATTGTTGTGAGACCAGCTAAAATCCGGATTTAATTCTATCGCCTTGCGGTAGGCAGTTACAGCTTCTTCCCACCGTTCCAACTTAACCAGCGACTCAGCTAAATTGTTGTGCGACCAAGAAAGTTCGGGATTGTTTCTAATAGCGTTGCTGTAAGCATCTACCGCCGCTTCCCACTGTTCTTGATTTCTCAGAAGTTCGCCCAATTCGTGATAAGCTGCGCCTGCATTTGGGTTCAACTCAACCGCGCGCCGGTAACACTCAATTCCCTTATCTACCTTACCTTGCTCGATCAAAGTTTTGGCTAAATTCTCGTGTTCCTCGGCGGTGCCAGACTGGGGTTCGATCGCAAATGCCCGATACCAAGCCTCAGCCGCCGCCTCCGACTTGCCTAACTGCGTCAAAAGTTTCGCAAAATTGCGAAAAGCACCGGCAAAATCCGGTTTCAGGGCGATCGCCTTTTCGTAAGCTGAAACCGCTTGCTGCCACTGTTCCTGCTGCGCGCAAATGCTGCCGTAATTAGCGTAAGCTTCGGCAAAATTTGGGTTAATTTCTATTGCTTTGACATAGCAACTTTTAGCTTCATCAATTTTGCCGCCAGCTTGCAGGGCGTTGCCCAGCATTTTGTAAAGCGGCGCTTCCGGCTTAATTTGCAGCGCCTTCTTGCAAGCTGCGATCGCCTGTTCCAATTTGCCCTGAGCAAAATAGCCTTCTGCCAGTATTTTGTATGCTTCTGGATCTTCTATATTAATTGGAGAATTAACTGCCTGCTGAACTGGCGGCTTAACTGGCGGCTGCACTGGCGGCTGCACTGGGGTGGCTGCGGGCTGCTGCTTAACTGCACCGTTTGTCGCAGTTGCACCCGCCAAAGTTTGCTGTCCCTCGCTGCCGTTTCTGGCATTAGCTGCGTTCAGTTCAATAGCTTTGCGATAATATGCTGTCGCTTCCTCTAACTTGCCTTGTTTTTTTAGCGCTTCGCCCAAATTTTGGTAAGCAGTGGCCACATTAGGATTTAATTTTATGGCGCGATCGTAACAAGCGATCGCTTCTGGGAATTTTTCCTGCCGAAAAAAAGCGTCGCCCATATTCAAGTGTTCCCCAGGCGCTACTTTTTCCGGTTCCAAACTAAATGCTTGATACCAACACTGCTGCGCTTCTTCCGGTTTGCCAATTTGTCCGAATACTTTTGCTAAATTCCGGTAAACTCCCGCGAAATTCGGCTTAATCGCGATCGCCTTTTGATAAAATCCGATCGCCTCCTGCCATTTTTGCTGCCCGGCGCCCAGGCTGCCCAAATTCGCGTATACTTCCGCAAAATTCGGTTCTATTTCAATCGCTTTAGCGTACCAGTGCCGCGCCTCTTCCATCCTGCCTTGAGCTTGCAGCGCGTTGCCCAAAGTCTTGTAAGCTGGTGCAAAATTGGGGTGAATCTTTAAGGCTTGCTCGCAGGAGGCGATGGCTTCTTCTAATTTTCCTTGGGATAAGTATATTTCTCCCTGTTGGTTAAATTGAACCGCTGTTGATTCTGTACTCACTGTTGATGGCATATGGGCGGCGGCTCCAGAGGCAGCAATTAAATAGGGTAGTCAAAACGTTTCACAATTATAGTCGAGTTTGACACTAACAGTACCGGACTTGTTCCCCCAATTCTTAATTTTTTTGACTGCCGGTGCTATCGAGAAACCCGGTTTCTCGGCTGATTTTTTTGATTTGACTGCTAAATATGTAAGAATCAGCCGGGTTTCTGGCTTATTTGCGCGCCTGTCCCGACTTTTGTCGCTTCTGGTCGATCGCCCCTTTTGTAAAGAAAAGTAAACACTGCCGGTGCTG
>JAICRN010000361.1 GCA_025937335.1 Microcoleus sp. TY_ISSM_2_bin.22 | reverse complement strand
AGGCTTTCACCTTATCTACAACATCATCTAAGGCGCTTAAGAAAATCACTGGAATAGAACTGGTTTTTGGTGAAGCTTTCAACTGTGCACACACCTCATATCCATTCATCTCAGGCATCATTACGTCGAGCAGAATTAGAGTAGGGGGAAACTCCAGCACTGTAGCGATGGCCCTTTGCCCGTTCAGCGCTTTACGAACCTGATACCCTTGTTCGGTCAAGATTGTAGATAAAAGCCGTACATTATCGGGCTTATCATCAACTACTAAAATGTTGGCTTGAATTCTAGGAAATTGATTGCTGTCCATGCGATTTATCATGCTTTTATTTGAAATAAAAGATATTAAAATTTAATAATTTTTCCTCAAAATTGAACTATATAAATTACGCTTTGATTCCTCAAAATAGAGGACAGAGAGAGGTATTTGGGGGTTAATTTTAGGTCGTGTTTGAAATATGAAATTCTGGAAGTTGTAATTAGTTTGAAACTGGTATTTTCATCGACTCCTAACTGCCAATTTCGCTAGCTCTATAATATCGTCAAATAGGAAATCATGCACTAAAGCCGCTAATATTTGTGCGGATAAAGTAAATTCTTTAGGCATTTCCTCAATTAAAGTAATAATTTTATCGTCGCAACATTCATGAGCAGCATTAGATATCTTCTCCACCCACTCAAGAGGCATTTTACCGAGTTGTGATTCTACTAAAGATTGATTGCTCGTCACTCGGCTAATTTCCTTTTCATTTTCTAGTTCTTCATCAACAGATTCCTCGTAAATGTAGCGCACTCCTAAAAGTTCTTCCATTTTCGCAAATAATATCTTTGCCTCGAAGGGTTTACGCATGAAATCATCACAGCCTGCTCGTAAAATAGTTTTTCGCTCCTCTTCAAAAGCGCTAGCAGTAAGAGCAACTATTACAGTTTGTTTTCCGAGAGGATGAGCTTTAATTTTTCTGGTGGCTTCATAGCCATCCATGACAGGCATCTGCATATCCATCCAGATCAGGTGCGGTTTCCAATCCTCCCATACAGCAATAGCTTCTTGACCATTTTTAGCTTCTCTGACGAGGATGCCTAGTGGTGATAATAATCTCTCTATGACTAGACAGTTATCCGCCCGATCGTCAACCACCAAAATCCGATATTCTGGTTGATTAGGTGCTAAACCAATTACTTTTTTCTGCGGTTTAAGCATTTTAATCTCGGTGGGATCTGGCAGCCTCATTTCAATATCAAAAGCAAACTTACTTCCCATATCAGGTGTACTGCTGACAGTAATATCTCCTCCCATCATTTGTACAAATTTGCGACTAATTGGTAAACCTAATCCAGTCCCCTCTTGAGATTTACGACCTGTTTGTGTTTGCTCGAACGGTTCAAATAACTTATTTATCTCTTCTGCGTCAATGCCCGGGCCGGTATCTTCAATTTCAAACTTAAGGCGTACAAATACCGGGTGAAGGTCATTTGCGTCTACACCATCAAAGTCGGCCTGCGAAGACTGATTAGAACCAGCGCGGACGGGTTTTGTTTGTATAGCTGCGCTTTCCATCGCCCAGCTTTCCGACTGTTCAAAATCCGCGCAGGCGGGTTTTGTTTGTGTAGTTGCAGTTTCAACTGCCAAACTTTCTTCTACCTTCTTTTTCACTTGCAACGTAACGCTACCCGTCTCTGTAAACTTGATCGCATTTCCGACAAGATTAATCAAAATTTGGCGCAATTTACCTTCATCTCCATTAACAAAGTGTGGTACGCCGTCAACTACTTCAAAATTTAGCTGCAATTTCTTAGATTTAGCTTTTAATCGAAACATTTCTCTTAAGGTTTCTAGCAGGCGCATTAAATTAAAACTGCTTTCATTAAGCTGACTTCTGCCCGCTTCAATTTTGCACATTTCCAAAATGTCATTAATTAGCGAAAGCAAGTGTTCGCCGGCGCGATTAATTATTTCTAGGTGCTGCTGGTGTTGATTGTTGAGAGATGAATCGCGCACCATCACCTGACTAAATCCCAGAATGGCATTCAGGGGAGTCCGCAGTTCGTGGCTCATAGAAGAAAGAAATTCGCTCTTGGCGCGGTTAGCTTGATCCGCAGCGACGACAGCTTTTTGTAATGCTATCTCTGCTAATTTGCGTTCGGTAATTTCAGTTTTGGCTTGTTCAAAAAGGGTGGATTGCTGGATGGCAATTGCTAGCTGCACGGAAATTTGCTTGAGAGATTCTATCTCAGAAGAGTTCCAAAGTCTTTGACTGCGGCAGTGATGAGCAATGAGTAGCCCCCATAATTTTTTACCTTGCAAAATGGGAATCACGAGGTTAGCTTTAATTTGAAACTGGCTCAGTAAATTAATATGGCACTCGGAAATACCTGCCGTATAAATATCGTCGATCGCGCGAAGGTGTCCCTTCTCGTAAACAGAGACGTAGCATTCCTGAAAGCAAGGATCGTTAATATCAATTCCCAAAATCGGCATCGTATCGGCTGCTACCGACTCGACGGCTATAAATCCACTCCAATCTGGATTAAAACGGTAAATAACAGTCCTGTCAGTTGACAAAAACTGGCGCACTTCTTCCACAGCCATTGTCAGCACTTCTTCTAGATTAAGAGAAGAACGAATCCGCTCTTGAATGGAATTAACGAGCCTCTCCCTTTTTAGTTGCTGCTGCAAGGCTAGTTCCGCCTGTTTGCGAGCAGTAATATCCACTCCATAACCAACGCACTCCACAGGTATGCCAGCAGCATCTTTGACCAACTTAACCTCATCGTATATCCATCGATAACTACCGTCTTTGTGCCGTTCTCGGTATTCGTAGGAGATAAATTCTTTTTCCAATATCTGAGCGAATGAAGTATCAACAAGCTCTCGATCTTCTGGGTGGACGAGGCTATGCCAATCAAGGGAACCATCAACAAATTCTCTCGCTTCGTAACCCATCATTGAAAAAATATTCTCGCTGACAAATGTTACGTCATAATTTCCTCCTAATTGGCAGCTAAAAATCACCGCCGGGGTAGTCGCCAGCAAATATTGCAAGCGTTCGGTAACAGAGCGCAATGTTAACTCGGCTTGCTTGCGATCGCGAGCTTCCATTACTAAAGCTGCGATCTGTGCCAAATAGCTAGCGAAGCTTTGTTCGTCGAGCGTCCAATTCCTCCTCGTTCCCTGATGTTCTAAACAAATTACACCAGCAATTTGTCCTTGATGGATAATAGGAACATCTAGCATTGACGAGATGTTTAAAGGCATCAAATAAGATTCTCTAAATTCTCGGGTGCGCGGATCGGTTTTGGCATCAACCGCTGCGATCGCCTGTTCTGCGTTCAAAGCTTGGAAATAGCTAGGATAGTCAGCAACTTTCAGTTCAGCACCCCGGCTGTGTTGATTTGCCGTCAGTTCGTAGAGGTCGGCACACCACATTCCAGATTTATCTACCCGATAAAACCAAACACTTCCCCGCTCAACATTCAGAGTACGGCTTGCCATCTGCGTAATCTCTCTCAAAGCCTCGCCAACATTTCCCTCGTAGATACTAGAATTTTGTGCTAATTCTAGCAAGGCTGTTTGTTGTTCTGTTAACCTATTTTCTCTTTCGCGCAAAGCGGATTCAGCGGCTATTCTTTCTCTAATTTCTGATTCTAAATAACCGTTTATTTCTCTCAACTGTGTGGTTCGCTCTTGGACTTTAGTTTCTAAGTCATCATAAGCGTGGCGCAAAGCTAATTCTGCATCTTCACGCACGGCTATTTCAATCTGCAACTTACGATTTATTGCCTCTAATTCTTGGGGAGTTTTTAAAGATAAAAACTGTGGCAATAGTGTTACCATCTGTCCTGCCGTGAAGCAGGAAACCATTGCAGTCAGTGCTTTCTCAATCCCCGACAGCCAATAAGCGGAATGCCACAAAGTCCAAATTTCTAGCAAGTGACCCGTGCCGCACAGAATAATAAATGCACTAAATAAAGCAAATATTCCTAAAAAAGGGATATCGCGCCGTTTGAAGATAAAATAAATTAGCATCGCCGGAATTGAATAGTAGGCGATCGCAATTAAAAAGTCGCCGGTTACGTGCAGCCACACTAAAGGGGTTTGCCAGAGATAGCAATGACCGTGAGGCATATACTGAGTTGGGGAAAAGATATTTTTGAGGAATTCCCACATAATATTTCCTGTTGGTAAATAATATATATTTGAGCCTGCCTAAGTTAGGCAAAAAAGTGAAAGGTATCGAAACTTGCAGCCTAATTCGGAATGAGTTATTACCGCCTCAACCAAACTTCTTCATCACAGCTTGCTTCTTGACCAACAACTTGCGATTGCAAAGTTGCGATCGCCAAGGAATTTCAATAATAAACTCAGTACCTCTCCCAACCTCGGAAGTACAGCGCAAATAACCTTCATGGGTTTGAATAATTTGATAAGAAATCGCCAAACCCAGCCCGGTACCATAACCGATGGGTTTCGTCGTATAAAAGGGATCGTAAATTTTAGCGATCGTCTCAGCATCTATGCCAGTGCCATTATCAGCAATACGAATCTGCACCCACTTGCCATCAACTAAAAGCGTGCGGATGCGAATTTTTAGCAGTTGGCAATGCGTGTTTTGTAAGCGATCGGACCAATTATTTTCCCAATAGCCTTTGGGGGAACGCCCCTGGGCCGCCATCTGTTCTAAAGCATCAATAGCATTAGAAAAAATGTTCATAAAAACTTGGTTTATCTGTCCAGCATAGCATTCCAATAGTGGCAAATCTCCATACTCTTTAATCACTTGGATCGGCGGACGGTTTGTTTGTTCTTTCAAGCGGTGCTGCAAAATCATTAAAGTGCTATCGAGTCCTTCATGAATATTTACTTTTTTCATGTCGGCTTCGTCTAACCGGGAAAAAGTCCGTAAAGATTTAACAATCTCCCTAATCCGCTCTGCTCCAATTTTGATCGAACCAAAAAGTTTTTGCAAGTCTTCTAAAATAAAATCGAGTTCTATCGTGTGAATCTTGTCTGCTATTTCCGGCGCCGGAGTGGGGTAATAAACTTGATAAGCCTTAATCAATTCCAAAAGATCTTTAATATATTCCTCCGCAGGAATCAGATTGCCATAAATGAAGTTAACAGGGTTATTGATTTCGTGAGCAACCCCAGCTACCATTTGCCCCAAAGAAGACATTTTTTCAGTTTGCACGAGTTGAGTTTGGGCGTCTTTGAGTTGTTGCAGAGTGTTCTCTAGCTGCTCAGTTCGTTCAAGCAGTTGAGCTTCCGAGTCCCGCAATGAATTTTCAGCCAAGGAGCGATCGCGATTTTCTTGTTGCAAAAGTTCATTGGTTAATTCTAAAGCCAGCGTTCTCTCTATCACCCGTTTTTCCAATTCTAGCATTAATTGCGAGAGTGCTTCCTGAGCTTGCTTGCGATCGCCAATCTCATTTTGTAAAGCCAAATTTGCCGCCGCCAATTGATCCGGACTCGGGATCGCCAAGATTTTTGGGATTAGTTCCACCAGCACTGCTGCTGTACATAGCGAAATCAGCGCAGTAATCCCTTTAAGAAAACCCGAGAACCAATAATTAGGATGCCACAGCGTCCATATTTCCATAATATGAGTAATTCCGCAGCAGATTATAAAAGAGCCAAATAACATGAAAACCCAGTCAAAAGGCACATCTTTCCGCTTCTGGACAATATAAATCAGCGTTAGGGGTATCAAAAAATAAGCGACGGCGATCGCAGCGTCCGACACAATGTGCAGCCCCACTAATCCAGGCTTCCACAAATAGCAATGACCGTGAGGAATAAAATAATTTGAAAACATTTTATGAACCATTTGCATCAAATCAACACGATTATGTGGTATGATTTCTTGTCAGGTATTATAGCTGGCTTAAAAATTGTTATACCACAAAAAAAGAATAACGCTTTTGGAATTAACACTTGTGATGAGCAGATGCAAGGATGTAAAAATACTTTTAATAACATTAGCACCCATTGACTAAGCTTTAGCAATGTCAACTGTCACATTTTT
>JAICRN010000168.1 GCA_025937335.1 Microcoleus sp. TY_ISSM_2_bin.22 | reverse complement strand
TTTTACAGATTCGACTGTCTCCAAACTTGTAATCCATTGAAGGGATTGAATACTTTTTAAAGTCTGATACCCATTTTCTACTGGTTTCAGCACCCATGTGTATGTAGTCGTAGGTTTTACAGGTGTTAGACCTTCTGTAAAATTTAGTTGTTGTTGGGTATCCCAAACCTGTAAGCCAATTGGCAAGGAGTTGATTTTCTGCCCTAGAATATCCTTCTGTATGAATTTGGATGTTTGGACTTCCTTCTGGGGAAATGCTGAGCGAGCCATCATCCATGTACCACCAAGCAAGTCCTTCTGGAGTGACGCGATCGAGCCAATCCATTGTGACGTATTTTCCGTTTCCGTTGGGTTTAACAGCGTCAAAGACATCTCTAAGTTGGGGATGGCAAACTGTGTTGCAACAGACTGATATATTTCCGTATCCTCGGTTAGGTGTAACTCGTAACTTTGGTCGCAGTGTCGAAAGGCAAGAAGCTTTGTATTCCAACCATTCTCGCTGCTTTTCTCCGTGTGTCCAGCCCAATCTTGGAAATCGGCTATATTTATTTGGGTAGGTGATAAAACCGTCTCCAAGCAATGTTCCGTAGATGAGTCCGAGTGTTTCTGGTTGCAAAATTTCGGCATTTGCCAAGAACTTTTCCGTTCTTGCATCCCAAAGTCCATGTCCTTTTTTATACGGATGTCGCTGCCAATGAGATTGAATACTCTTAATCCCTTTGCCTTTTTTTTGTAAAAAGTCTGGTATTTCGAGTTGTTCTCCACAGCCACACGCACAGACAGGTTGGATGGCTTGAGCCTGTTCGAGAATAGAGGCCAAGTCGTAGGATTTTTGTCCGTAGGTATTCCCGTAAAATTGATGTCCTCTGGCAAATCTCCGCAAGCGTCCATCTGTTCCAATTTTGTGAATGACGGTGCCGCACCCACATTCACAGGGGATAGTATCTTCACTCCTTCTTTTACGTCTTTTGCTCGTATCCATCCCTGTTCTGTCCTGATTGGATGATTGCCAGTACATCTGATTTCTCGGTTGGCGGTTTTAATCACCAGTGTTTGTTTTTTCCCTCGGTCTAACCACCTCAAAACTTTTTTAAATTCCCAAACTTCTAAAGTTTCGTTATAGCTGAGAACTTGTTTTCCTGTGATGTTGGGATTGTCGATCCGCATCAGACCTTCGCTAGTTTTTACCTGAGAATCACCGGTCAAACACTCGTCTATTACATATACTTTATAGCGGCACTGTACGGGGGCAAATTGAGCTCGTTCGATCAAATCCCGAATGTTATCTACTCCCGTGTTGCTGGCGGCGTCAATTTCGATGACATCTAGTGTGGAACCTCGGGCAATTTCTTGGCAAACGTTGCATTTGCCACAGGGTGTGGGGGTGGGGGCAACCGTAGAAATACAGTTGAGGGATTTGGCGAAAATTCTGGCACTGGAGGTTTTACCGGTGCCTCTGGGGCCGGTGAATAGATATGCTGGTGCTATGCGCTCTTGTAGGATGGCGCTGGTGAGGGTTTGGGCGATCGCCTCTTGACCGACTAATTCGGCAAATGTCTGAGGGCGATATTTGTGGTGCAGGGGTTCGTAGGTCACGATCGAATATTGGTGGTATTAGCTGTAATCTTAGCTAAGGAGACGTTGTTCGATCGCACCACAGCTCGACTTTCACAGCAAGCCACTCGCTGGGCTGGCACGGCGGCAGCCATCGAACAGCAGCCACGAGCACCCTCCCAACGTCCGCCCCTCGATCGTCGGGGCGATCGGCTGTTCTCCTCGATCTTTTCCGCTGCTCGATCCCAGAGTTACTATTAATTTATGTGTATTTCTTTTTATGTTGCTAGAAATGGAGACCGCCGAACAAACATTTTTTTTAGCTGTATTGGTATAATATATTACAGACAATTCACCATTTCTTTTTGCCAGTGCCAGCGCGCGATTTTCTGATATTTCGGGAACCTGGTTGCAGTTAAAGATAAAGTATTAATTAGAGGGTGCGTCTTCCAGTTGCAGAAATCCAGTTGTACCAAGATGATGGTGGAATGATGTCAATATGTGTTGATCGAGTTGCACTACCAGCTATGCTCTGGAGTCCTGTATAAATATAGCGTCAAATTTTACCCTTTAAAAGCCCATGTCAACCCAAATAATCCTTGTAGAACCAAGGTTGGCAGTAGCCTCTCCCAAACCTAAACAGGCTAAACCCGGAGATCCGTCCTCAGACCAACTCTTCATGGGAGCGTCGGGATTACTGTTGTTATTGCTTATCGGTTTAGCGGTGTTTACCAAGATCAAACTCGACGATTTGAGCAAAAAGCTTAAATTTGAGGAGTTTAGAAATCGAGAACTCCAGAAAAAATACAAAATGGCTCTGGAAACCATGTCAAAGATGGAAAAAAATCCCGACCTTATCCACTCGCGAGACTTTAATTTAGACTACCTAAGAATGCGGATGGCGGAAGAAGTATTTCACTTTGCCATTGTGAATCAAATTAAGGTAAAAGTCAAAGACAAAATTAGTATTGCCCTACGTCCGACGCAGGCTGCGGTGGGAGATAAAAACGGGTCGGCTGGCAGCGGCAGGCAAGTGGATTCGATGTTTGATATCGAATACGAAACTGGCGATCCCGCTGTAAAAATAGAAAAACGAGTGCTGTTTAGGATTCAAATTAAGCTGATGAAACTGCCGACTCAGGCAACATCGGCGACAATTAATCAAATTATTGACTGTTTGGAAACTTATCTGAGTCCTTCAGACGACCACGACAGTTGGCAGCCTACAATTCAAGGTCGCATCGTTCACATTGAATGGGATCAAAAAGCCAAGCCGACGCCGATGTTGGTGCTGGAACAGTCGAATGAAGGGGTGAATGTTACCTTTAGGACTACGAGAACGCCAGCAGGCAGACCTGTAAATGCTACTGAGAGCCAATTGGCAGGAGCTAAGGGTCAAAAAAGTAGCAAAAGTAGTTCTAAAAGTCCCGCCAAAGGTGGGACAAAAACTCCTGCTAAGGTAGGAGGAAAGCGTCCCGGTGCTCGGAAATAAGTTGAGGTAATTAAGTTTATTTTCCCGAAAGAACGCCTGTTGCCGTTGTTGATGTGTCTTGTGCGAGGTAGCCGTCTTCCATGTGAATAATGCGATCGGCTATGTCTAAAATACGGTTGTCGTGCGTGACAAGCAAAATAGTGCAGTGCTGTTCTTTTGCCAAACCTCGCATAATTTCTACCACATCTCGACCTGATTTACTGTCTAGTGCTGCTGTCGGTTCGTCTGCTAAGACTAATTTTGGCTGGCTGACTAATGCCCGGGCGATCGCAACTCTTTGTTTCTGGCCACCAGAAAGACTGTCGGGGTAATAATCTATTCTTTCTCCCAAGCCTACAGCTTGCAGCATTTCCTCTATTTTATCATTAGTTTCTTGGGGAGAAAGATGACTGTGCAGTTCTAAAGACATTTGCACATTTTGCCTAGCTGTCAAGCATTTGAGCAAATTGTGAGCTTGGAAAATATAGCCGATATCGCGGCGGACTTTAACTAATTTATTTTTCGGCGTTCCCCGCAATTCTTGGTCGAGAATTTTCAGACTACCTTCTTGGATCGATCGCAAAGCTCCTATCAAGGTTAACAATGTTGTTTTACCAGACCCCGAAGGTCCTGTCATCAGCACGATTTCGCCCGGATAAATGTCGAGGTTGATGTCAAATAATGTCTGTTTGCGAAGTTGTCCTTCCCCGAAGGAATGATTGAGATTTTTAATTGAGACAACTGGTAAAGTATTCATGGTTATTTGTTATTTTTGATTTCATAATTCTTCCTTCTTCAATCCGTGTATCGGTGTCAAAATCCGTGTCGTCCCTTCCTTAAAAAATATCGGCAGGGTCAGCCGCCTGCAACTTCCTAACCGCGATCGCCCCGGACACAGAACACATGACAACTGTCATGACAAAAACAGTTCCAGCTTTCATCAAAGTCATGTACATCGGCAAACTCGTAGCACTTCTCCCTAAATTGTACAGCACCAGAGAAACCCCAAACCCCGGCAAATAACCAAGAATTGCCAAAATCAAAGCCTCTTGAAACACCACACCCAAAAAGTAAATGTCCTTATATCCCATCGCCTTCAGCGTCGCGTATTCGGGTAAATGATCGGTAACATCAGTATAAAGGATTTGATAAACAATCACTATCCCAACGATAAATCCCATTGCCGCGCCGAGAGTGAAAACAAATCCGATTGAGGTACTTTCCTGCCAATATTTTTTTTCAAAATCTACAAACTCTTCTTTAGAAGAAATCCTCACATCTTTCGGCAAAGTTGCCCTCATTTTATCAACAACAGCATTGACATCTGTTCCCGGCTGCAAGTGAACAACACCTATATCAATTAAACCTCTCGTTCTCCGCGTCGAAAAAATCCGCATAAAGTTCAAATCGCTGGTGACAAGATTTCCGTCGGCACCGAAAGAGGCCCCTATAGTAAATAAACCATCTACCCTAACGCGGCGATTGTCAACTTCACTTTCAACAACTTTTCCCTGTTTGAAATATTCTGCTACCGGCCCAAACTCCGGCCGGGAAGCTTGGTCAAATAAAACCACATCCGAAATTTTGATTTTGTCCAAATTATTTTGGATTTCAGGCATATCAAAGATGGGATGAGCGGGATCAAAACCGATTACCATCAATTGGCGGGTATTGCGCTGGTTGGGGTCGGGGTTTTTCCACAATCCAAAGCCTAAATATACGGGACTAATTGCTGTAACGCCGTCAAAACTCAAAGCTTGATACAAGCGACGCTGGGGAAAACTTTTCATGGCTATTAAAGCCGTAGATTGAGTGCTGGTGATAAAAATATCCCCTTTTAACTTTGAGTGAAAGGTGATGGAGCTTTCAAATAGCGCGTCTCTAAATCCAAACTGCATAAACATCAGTAAGTCGGCGAATCCAATGCCGGCTAGTGCGACGGCTAAGCGCATTTTTTCGCGGGTCAACTGTGCCCAAGCTAGTGGTATTTTGGCCATAAGAGTCAATTTTAGATTTTAGATTTTAGATTGGGGATTTGGGATTGAATAATTGTAGGACTTAAGCACGGGTGTTGATAAACCGGTTTTTTTCCCCTTATATTTGATTCAAACCCTTAATATCAGTAAAACACCCGGTTGCTTGAGTCCCCATGCGTAAGTCTTCTCAACGTAAAATTTAGATATCTATTTTGACTTCAACCTGCAAGTTTGTTAGGGTTGCAACTTTTTTGCTCGATTCCGGATCGAGGCGAATTCTCACTTCGATAACTCTCGCATCGGTATCGGCGGCGGGGTCGGTATTTAGGACATCTTTTTTGCTGATTTGTTTGCCGATGCGAGCGACTGTTCCTTCCAAAGTGCCTGAAAATACGGGGCTGCTGATGGTAGCGCGCTGGCCGTTTCGCACTTTGCCGATGTCGGTTTCGTAAACTTCTGCTACGGCGTACATTTGATCGGTGCGGCCTAGTTCTACGATGCCATCTTGAGTGTTGATGCCTTCTCCTTGTCGGGTGTGAACTTTGAGGATGGAGCCGGATACGGGTGCTTTTACGTAGCTTAAGTTTAAGTCTACTTGAGCTTTTTGTTTGGCGGCGATCGCACTTTCGACGGCTGCTTGGGCGGCTTGCACGTCTTCGGCACGGACTTCACCAATTTGGTCTAGATTTGCTTTGGCTTGATTGATTTGTTCTTGGCCTGTTTCTGCTTTTTGTTTGAGTATTGCTTCGGCTTGATTGATTTGTTCTCTACCGGTTTCTATCTTTTGATTTAAGGTGGCTCTGGCTTGGTTTATTTCCTGCTTGCCTGTTTCTAACTTGCGTCTGAGATTGGCGCGGGATTGATTGATTTCCTGCTTGCCTGTTTCTACTGTTTGTTTTAGTGTGGCTTTAGTTTCGACTATTTGCTCTTGCAGTGTTTGCACGGTTTTTTCTAATATCGCTTCAGCTTCTCTGACTTTTTCACGAGCCGTATCTGCTGTTAAGCGCTTTGTGTCATAAACTGAAGCAGAAATTGCACCTGTTTCGGCTAGTTCTTTGTTGCGTTGTTGCTCGGCTTCGGCATTTTTTAATTCTGCTTTGAGGCGATCGACTGTAGCGTTTTGAGAGGCAATTTCGCCGCGCAATTGAGCTTCTAGCCTAGCAATTTTGGATTGCTGTACTTCAGTTTCTCTTTGGAGCCCGGCCTCAAATTTGGCAAGATTAGCTTGTTCGGCTTCGGTTTCTCTTTGGAGCCCGGCCTCGAATTTGGCGACGTTAGCTTGTTCGGCTTCGGTTTCTCTTCGCAGTTGAGCTTCTAAGCGGGCGACGTTAGCTTGTTCGGCTTCGGTTTCTCTTTGGAGTTGTGCTTCAAACTTGGCAACTTCGGCTTTCCCGGCACCTATTTGACCTGTTTTTGCGCCTGCTTGAATTTTCGCTAATTCTGCTTGTTTGACTTTGACTTCTTTGTCGGCTTGTTGGAGGATTGCTTGGAGCCGATCGCGCGTATCGAGAACTGCTATGATTTGTCCTTGACTGACTCGATCGCCCTCTTCCACCTGCAACTGTTCGATCCTCGCTCCCTCCGACGCCGAAGGGGCCGACAATTTGATTACTTCTCCCTGCGGAGTCAACCTACCCAAAGCGGTAACGCTGGTGCGGCTGGAGGCTGGACTTGCAGCAGCCGTGGCAGCGGCCACCTTTAACTCTTCGGCTTTTCTAATTTCAGATACTTGCCAAAAACCGACTCCTGTGGTAATAACAGTAGCAGCGATCGCTAAACCGATGACTCCTCGCCCTGGGGGTTTTAAAAATGATTTATCCTTAACCCGTGATTCCTTTCCCATGACTTATAAAGTAGGTGATTTCCTAATCAAGTTTTTTCCACCCACGGTGAAGTATTGTAAACAAATTGCAGCTATTTAGGGAAATCAAAAAGCACCTCGGTCATGTAATGTTCGGCCCAATCTTGACCGAAAGCTTTTTCGAGTACGCGACGGGTTTTGTCGTTTTGCTGCTGCTGGGTGCAGTAGTAAATTTGAGCGTCTAGAATTTCCGATGCTTCGGCGGCAGAGACTGGTTCGGAAGCGACTGCCTGTTTGCAGTGAATTTCAACGTAGGATTCAACTATGTTCAAAAATCTGCTTTCTTCTTCGATAGACTCTGGCCGCACAAACAGACAAAATTCTGAGAAAATATCCCCCCATTCAGGAATTTGGCGGGGACAAGAAAATTGGTTGACCGGCAAATTTTGCAGTCGAGTTCGGTAGGTTTCCGACAAAGTTCTACTGGAATTGAGGGGAGAAAGGTCTGCGATCGCGGCGCTAATTTGCCCTTTGCCTGCTACGATATCCGTACCGAACATCGGCAAAGCATAATTGTGTCTCGGAAACATCACGCAGTGCAGGATATCCAGCAGCGGTCCGACTTTAGCGAGTTCGAGGTGTATTTTGCGGAACTGGGGCGTTTGATAGCAGCGGTTTTCAATGATCAGTTTTTCTCCTTCCAAGCGCCCTTCCACGTATCCCAACTCAGCGGGCAGGTAGTAGGGTTCAAGGTCGAGATAGCGGTGCCATACTGCTTCCATCCGGTCTGCTAACTCGCGGATGAGGTAGTGCTGTTGCTCGCGCAGGGAAGGCTTGGATATTTCTAACATTCCTATTTATCGGGCGATAGCTTAATAAAACTTGATTCTACTGTTGCAGGATGCAGGAAAAAAGGTAGATACTTTTAAGGATATCAGCAGATCGACTTGCCGATCGAGCAAGTTTTACAGGAGATGAGTGTATGTTTGGTCTGGGATTGCCCGAATTGGGCATTATTGCGGTAGTCGCTATTCTAATTTTCGGGCCCAAGAAAATTCCTGAGTTGGGAAATGCTTTGGGAAAAACGCTGCGGAGTTTTAAGGAAGGGGTAGGTCTAGCTGATGATGAATCTGCCCAGAAGGAAAATGAGAAGGAGGAAGAGGGGCAGCCGAAGGTTTAAATAACATTTGCAGTCAGTAACGCCCTCCGACGGATTTTGACGGATTTTTATGAGGACGGACGTACTAACTACAAAACCTACTATTAATTACAGTTCGGGAAATTTTCCTTCTCTAACTTCTAGGGAATAATCTTTGACAGCTTGGGTAATTGTTTCTCGCAAATTGGCGTAAGCTTTCACAAAAGGGGGCTGCTTTTGTGAAAGTCCCAACAAATCAGAAGTAACTAAAACTTGTCCGTCGCAGTGCGGTCCGGCGCCGATACCAATGGTGGGAATAGTTAATTTTTGGGTAATTTGATCGGCTAAGTCTGCGGGAATGTGTTCTAAGACGATCGCAAAGGCACCTGCTTCTTGAAGCGCGATCGACTCTGCTATGATGCGATCGGCTGCTTGGGCAGTTTTTCCTTGTTTTTTGTAGCCGAGTTGGTGTACCGACTGCGGAGTTAAACCAACGTGGCCCATCACCGGAATTCCGGCGGATGTTAGCTGCGAAACTGTGGCGGCCATTGCTGGATATCCACCTTCTAATTTTACAGCTTGAGCGCCTGTTTCTTTCAAAACTCTCCCCGCTGACTGCATGGCTTGCTGGACACTTTCTTGATAAGTTAAGAATGGCAAATCCACCACAATTAATGCTTGTTTAACACCGCGACGCACTGCTTTAGCGTGGTGCAGCATTTCATCGAGAGTGAGGGGCAGTGTTGTCTCGTAGCCCAATATGGGCATTGCCAGAGAATCGCCGACTAGGATGATATCTACGCCTGCTAGATCTATGAGTTGGGCGATCGCATAATCATAAGCTGTCAGCGCGACAATTGGTCGCCGTTGTTGTTTCCACTGAATTAATTGATGAGTCGTGACTGACATTTTAGTGCAAAAATATAATATTATCTCCCGCTATTACTTATGATATCAAATTCGGGCGATCGCAGGTTATATTATTTATCATTCTGCTATTGAAATCGCTTAATAGTCAAACTTTTGTTCCAGCAGAGGGAGACTAAGAGTAAGATGAGAAAATTATATAAATTTTATACGCGAATATAACTTTGCATTCCCTCAGCAGGCCAAACAATCAACCCCTGATTTTTCAAGTCCCCTTCTGAACCCAAATCTTCCTGGATAATTAAGTCGAGTCAAGGTTCTTCTCCTGCGGGACGTTCTACACAACCATACCTGCCTTCTCGTCCAGCTACCGCAAGACCAACATTTTTGAACAGACGAAACTTTCTGGTTCCTATTGCTGTATTTCCTTGGATTTCATCAACTAGGGTTAAACTTAACTGAGCGATCATACAATTCAGGGTACATATTTTATTTTGAAATAATACTTGTAACTGAGATCGCTGTTGT
>JAICRN010000285.1 GCA_025937335.1 Microcoleus sp. TY_ISSM_2_bin.22 | reverse complement strand
TTCTAGAAGGCAAATTCTAATTGGGTTTAGATATAGATATCAGAAATTAGAAGATCGTCCTCTAATAGGTGGGCGTTTCACAGTATATGATAATGCCGCCGATGTGGATGTGGGTGTCAACCTTGAAGTAAAAGATAAGCAGTTAGATGGAAATGTCTATGTTCGCCATGTAGAAGCTGAGTGGGCAAGTGGTGTTCTGGGATTAGTTCAGAACACGTATGAGATTATATTTGGTACCTTGACTTTTATGGTTGATGGCAAATTTATTAGACCTTCTGACTTTGCTGCTGCAGTAGCACCTTTGGTAATAAATGCCTCGACTGTAGACCAAAGAAATCTTAGTGGCTTCTTCGGTGAGTTAAATGACTTAAATAGTAAAGGAGTTATTTATCTTAAACGTATTGACTATGATTCTCAAGGTGTATGGTATCAATTTTCAATAGATGAATCGCTCTTAGCTCAATCAGCTTCGAGGCTTGAGTCAATGTTGAATAGCTGGACAAATCGCTAAGATGTCTAACACATCGCTGAACCAGAACGGCAAGAGCATAGCTTATTTACAAAAGCTCAAAGCCTATCGCCGTCCGGTTGGCTCAACTTTTAGGCTGCTAAACCTTTAAAGCAGCCGACGTGCTTGTAAAAGCTGTTGTTGCAACAGCTCAAAAGTGTGCATTTTTGAGTTATCATCTATCTGAACGATCGCCCTTATTTGCTCCATCAGCTCGATCGCCACCAATACACCAAGCAGCTAGCTATTAGCGTGACGATCGCACCTCGTCACTCGTTCATCTCCCCACCAAATAACGGGATATGAAGGTGAAGAGTGCGATCGCCATCTTTCACTTTTTTAAATTATAGACAAGGCGCACTTGAACGATATACAATAGAAAAGTTTGGGTATTTTCATCCGTAAAGGCATTTGAGACGTTACTTTTAATGAAAACTCAATATTACACTGCAGCCAGCTTAGATGGTTTTATTGCTGATTCACACCACTCTCTCGATTGGTTGTTTCAGTTCGGCGAGGCGGAAGACAGCTATCCTAATTTCATCGGCGAAGTAGGGGCAATAGCAATGGGAGCAACTACTTATGAATGGATTCTGACCCATCAGATTCATGAAGGTGCCGATCGTCCCCAAGCATGGCCTTATGAACAACCGGCTTGGGTATTTACCTCTCGGATTTTGCCTGCGATCGAGGGTGCAGATATTCGATTTGTCAAAGGGGATGTCTTACCTGTCCATCAAGAGATGATGGCGGCTGCAGGAAATAAGAATATTTGGCTTGTAGGAGGTGGCGATCTGGTTGGTCAATTCTACGATCGCGGGTTGCTTGATGAGGTAATTGTGTCAATTGCATCGGTGACACTTGGTAGCGGAGCACCGTTGCTACCGCGCACGATCGCAACACCCCCGCTAAGACTTTTATCCGCGAAGGTTTATGGAGATGCCTTCGCAGAGTTGCACTATGAAGTTCCTGTCCGGGCAGATCACACAACTGCTTAATCTTTAAAGCAGCCGCCGCGCTTGTAAAATCTGTTGTTGCAACAGCTCAAAAGTGTGCATTTTTGAGTTATCATCTCTCTCAACGATCGCCCTTATTTGCTCCATCAGCTCGATCGCCAGCGGTACGCCAAGCTGCAATTGTTCCAAAACCTCCCGTTGAGCAAAAACGGTTTCCGGTGTTCCTTCTAAAATTAGTTTTCCCCGATCCATTACAAACACCCAATCAGCCCAGCGGTAGATGAAATCGAGGTCGTGACTTGCTAAAAGGATTGTGGTTCCGGCGCTGTGAATTTGTTGGAGTAAACCGATCAGTTGTCGGGTGTGACGCGGGTCGAGATAGGCGGTAGGTTCATCTAGCAGCAGCAATTTGGGCTTGAGAACCATGATATCGGCGATCGACACCCGCTTTTTCTGCCCTAAACTGAGATTGTGAATTGGTTCGCGGGCGAGTTCGCTTAGATCGAATTGCTCGATCGCCTGCTGTACCTGTTGAGCAATTTCGGATTCTCTCAAGCCTAAATTGTACAATCCATAGGAAATATCTTCTTCTACCGTGGAAGCTACTAATTGATGTTCGGGATTTTGAAATACGAGTCCGATTTGTTGGCGCAGTTGCATCAAAGATTTGCGATCGTAGCGGAATGGTTCACCGTGCCAGCTAATGATTCCCTGTTGCGGTTGATACAAGCCATTTGCTAACAGAAAAAAGGTGGTTTTGCCGCAGCCGTTTTGACCGATTAGCCCGCAGCGTTTCCCGGCGGGGACTTTGAGGTTTAAACCCTGAATTGCCACTCGCGAACCGCAGGGATATGAGTAGGAAGTGCGATCGAATTCGAGAATCCATTCAGACATATTCGTTATTTTTTATTTTTTATAGCCTTGTTCCCAGGCTCTGCCTGGGAATAAATACCCGGAGGCTCTGTCTCCAATTACCGATTACCGATTACCAATTTCCCTTGTATTTGTGTCAGTTTTCATCTGTTTTTGACAACTGCCAAAGTTGAATTTCATAACACAAATGCTGCTCAAAAAGTTGGCCCGCCTCCAATCCTTCAACCACCAGCTTCTTGAACCAGCGACGAAATATCCAGCGCAGGAATTTGTGGACGGGAGGAACTGCGATCGCAATCAAATCCGCAACATAAATCATTGTGTTCAGTCCAAACCTGCGGAAAGTATCGACATACAGGTCAATCGTCGGTAAAATATGAGCCGAAATATCCTCAGTTTTTACTACATTGAACCCCGCTTGCATCAATGCAATCTGAAGCTCTTTCACCACGTGACAGTTAGAAAACATTCCCTCTGTATAGTTAACATCAGAGCGCATCATATCGGCAAGCAGTACATAACCACCAGGATTGAGGACAGTGGCAGCACCCTTAGCAATATCAACAGCCGACATATACTGGCTACTTTCGCTAAAGAGAATAAGATCGTAGAAATGGGTTGCTTTGAAGTCTTCAAACCTCGTGAGGTGGAAGATTGCCCGATCGCGCGTACACTTGAGAAAGCGCTGTTGTTGGAACGGATCGGGTGCGAGTCCCTCCACTCCAAAACCTCGATCGAGCAAATAAGCCGCATTTCCCCCTATCCCGCATCCTACATCCAGCACGGTTTTGATGTCTTTGGGGATAAAATCCAAGAGTTTATCTGTGTAAGCTTGCTGAGCGATGCGCAGCCGCGCGATCGTCAGTTCCTCAGCAGGCACAGGTAGGGTTTTCCAATAACCGTAGTGAAGGTAGGGCGAATCTGTCAGGCCCAAATAGTAATTAAGCGCTGCATTTTGGTAGCGAGTTACTTTGGAAATTTCGATTGATTTTGGCTGCGACATTGGGAAAATTTAGTAAGTTTTAGGATTGCGGGCAGAGTTGAAATTCTTCCCAGCGCTTGCATACCTGTTCATAGCACTCAACAGGAGAAATTGCCAACTTTTGCAACAAATTAATATCAATCTGAGCGTTGGCGATCGACAAAAATATAATTGCTTCCTTTGGCTCGTAGCCAGCAATGATTTGGAGCAGATTTAAAACAGTGTTCTCCTCTATTTCTAGTTGTTGCAAATAAACGGTTGCCTCCAAGTCGGAAATAAATTCCAGATCGTACTTGATAGTATCTACGCTCCAATTAACAGAGGCGTTAATGGGAGTATTGATTTTGCAAGCAACCAAGCCTCGCCCTCGATGCAAAAAACCGTTCCAAGCAGTATATCCGATAGACAAAATATTCTGATGAATAAACAAGTTTTGCCAGTAGCCAAAACTACCCTGCCAAACACTATCTTCAACTCGCATTTATTTTCATTTCCATTATAAGATACCCTTTAGAATACACAAATGACATCAGCGTTCATCTGCGTTTATCGGCAGATATCTGCGGTTAAAAAATCCCAATCGAATAATAAAAAAAATAATAAAATCACCATCATCCATACCTCGCAGATGAAAAACAACAGGCAAACAAATCGGCGGGCATTCTGACTCAGAGAAGCAAGAATCTCCTTACAGTTGCGGGACAGCGCCGGATTCGCACCGAACTTTCCCCCTTACGTCTGATGGCTGTTCTCCATCAGAGCCGATCGATATACGGGAATATTACCACTATTTGGGATATTTGACAAAAAACCGTCCCCCTATTCACCAAACTCAATATTTTCATACAAATCCGCCAGCGAAATTTCCACAGCAACAGATGTTAAACTGAGGCGATCGCCCATACTGCTATATTCCGAAAAAATCCACTTATTCGCATCAGTTTTAGAATATTGCTCCACCCGCAGCCGATATTGGTCGATCAATAAATACTCTTGAAAACTAGGAATACTGCGATAAGCAGCAAACTTTTCATCGCGGTCATAAGCTTTAGTACCTTTAGATAGCACCTCAGCAATAAACACGGGATTAGTAATTGTATCCGTCCGTCCAGATTGCAGCTCGATCGGTTTCGCAACCACCATCACATCCGGGTAAGTATAATGATTAAGCTGGGAAATCCACAGCCGCTGATCCGAACTGAAAGTCCGATATGGTTTCCCTTTTAACGCCAGCTTCAGCGCAACAACTAAATTAGTGGTAATTTCATTGTGATTCGGTGTACCGCCAGCCATCAGAACAATCTCCCCATTGATAAATTCATGCCGATCCAGAGAATTGATTTCCAATTCTAGATATTCCTGGGCCGTGTAGGTTTTGGTTTCAACTGGCGCGATCATATATAACGCTCTCATTTAATCTACTTATTTTAGTTTATCTTTAAAATTTTCCTAATTCAAGACAAAAGTAGATTTCAATCATGCGAATAAACAGGCAAGATGCCTGTGAAGCGAAGAGGGAATTTTATGGTGGGGCGGGCAGGATGGACACCCCTGAAAGGCTGATTGAGAATGTGCAAGATGTGAGCGCGATCGCACTTAACCAACTTACCGCAGCGGGACAAAGTTATAGCCAGTGCTTCCTCCTTGTTTAACTTGCACTAAAATCGGCTTAGCAGCCCGATCGCCCGTGGGCAAAAACTTCACATCCTCGCTCGATCCTGCTGCCGAGAAATTCGGATTTCTGAGTGCTTGTTGCAAGCCGAACCGCGTATTGCTTTGGCCCAAGCCAGCGATGACAGCTTGAGTCGCGTCAAAACTCGTTGCGGTTCGCCAATTTACTACTCCTCCCCAGCGCTGACTGGCATTTTTAGGAAATGGATTGTTGGGATTAGTTTCAGGATGCCAGGGAACGGGCAAAACAAGCCCGTCAACGTCCTTTTCCCCGTCTTTTAGCGTTTGAAAGGTGTAAAGAGTTGAACTGCTGTAAAGCGCCAATTTGCCTTGATTTGCACGGGCTAGATCGATCGCGCGATCGATGCGATCTACGTGGGATGCTAGCATCAATCCTTGTGCACCTTGGCTAACAGCATCCGCGATTGCAAGGTTAGGATTAAATGTCGGCGCTGACAAGTCGCAGACAATAGGAACTAATCTGCCACCTGATGCTGAAAGAGAGGCAATAAATTCATCCTTAAACGAAGCTTTGCCAGCAGCTTGAGAGTCGTAGCAGAAGGCAATATTGCTTTTGCCGACTTGTTTGACAATATACTCTGCTAAAGGAGCCGTCATCGATCGAGTATTGGGGACTGTCCGAAAAATATAGCTGCCAAAACCTGACAAATTATTCGTACTGCTGGTAGGTGTGATCATCACCAGTTTCTTTTCCTGATAAATTGGAGCGGCTGCTAAAGAGACATTGCTGTCATTATGTCCGATTACCGCTAGAATTTTGGGGTCATTTGCTAATGCTGCTGCAACTTCTCGTGCAACTTCTGGACGGTTGTTGTCATTGACAATTTCAACTTGCAAACCGGCACCGTTAATTCCTCCCCTAGTGTTGATTTCATCTTGAGCTTGGGCGACACCTCGGAGGATTTCTTGGGCGATGTTGGGGTTGCTGCCGCTCGGCACGCTGACGGCAATTTTCAGAGAAGTGCGATCGCTTACTCTCGCATTATTCAAATAGATTACCGTTTCCGGGTCGTTGCGATTTTGTTGCAACGAAGCCTGAAATTTTAGAACAGCTTCTTTGTAATCTCCTTTGGCAAAAGCTGTAACGCCTGCTTGCTTTGCGGCTGTGGTTTGCGATGTCAGCAATATCTGATTTCCTAAACTCATGCGAGTTGCGATCGCACCCGATGGACTCGTTGCCGATGGACTCGTTTCCGATGTAGGTGTATCTGAACTTTTGGATGCGAATAAACCGGGAAGGAACTTGTATGCGCCAAACCCAATTAAGCCGAAAATGATGATAAAAACAATGGGTGGCGGACTTTTTCTTTTGTTAGTATCTTGATACATGATTTTTTCTCCTTATTTTGATATTTTTTGGAGGCTCTTCCTCCAGCTACGCATTCCCTGGCAGAGCCTCGGAACAAGAATAATTAGTCCGATCGCACTTAACCAACTTACCGCAGCGGGACAAAGTTATAGCCAGTGCTTCCTCCTTGTTTAACTTGCACTAAAATCGGCTTACCAGCCCGATCGCCCGTGGGCAAAAACTTCACATCCTCGCTCGATCCTGCTGTCGAAAAACTCGCATTTCTGAGTGCTTGTTGCAATCCTTCCCGCGTATTGCTTTGCCGCAAGCCAGCGATGATAGCTTGAGTCGCGTCAAAACTCGTTGCTGTTCGCCAATTCACAATTCCTCCCCAACGCTGGCGGGCATTTTCTGGGAAACGGCTACCGGGATTAGTTTCAGGATGCCAGGGAACGGGCAAAACAAGCCCGTCAACGTCTTTTTGTCCGTCTTTTAAAGTTTGAAAGGTGTAGAGCGTAGTGCTGCCGTAGAGTGGCAATTTGCCTCGATTGATGCGAGCCAGAGAGATGGCACGGTCAATGCGATCGACGTGGGGCGCTACCATCAATCCTTGTGCACCTTTGCTGACAGCATCGGCAAGGGCTTTGTCGGGATTAAAAGAGGGTAATGAAAAGTCGCAAACAGTAGGAACTAATTTGCCTCCAACAGCAGTAAGAGATGCCACAAATTCATCTTTAAATGATATGTTATCCGGTGCTTGGGAGTCATAACAAACGGCAATATTAGTTGTGCGTTCTGTTCTAACTACATATTCTGCTAAGGGAGCAGCCATTAAGCTAATATTGGGTACTGTCCGAAAGATGTAGCTGCCAAATCCTGATAGATTATTGGCAAAACTCGTCGGTGTCACCATTACCAGTTTTTCTTGCTGATAGATCGGAGCAGCTTCCAGAGATGCGTTGCTAGCATTGTGTCCAATTACTGCTAGTATACTCGGATCTTTGGTCAATGTCCTTGCAACTTCTCTGACAACCTCTTGACTG
>JAICRN010000656.1 GCA_025937335.1 Microcoleus sp. TY_ISSM_2_bin.22 | reverse complement strand
TAGCCTATAGAAACTTCTTTAATTCTCGAAATGGCAAAAAAAATGGTAAAAAGTTTGGTTTACCTAAATTCAAGAAAAAAACAAACGATCAATCCGCTGAATTTACTAAAGCAGCTTTCTCGCTATCAGGTGAATACGTCTATCTTGCAAAAATTGGCAATATTAAGCCTGTATGGTCTAGAAAATTGCCATCGGAACCTAGTTCGGTGACGGTAATCAAGGACTGTGCTAACAGGTACTTTCTTAGTTTTGTGGTTGAGATAAAACCTGAAACAGTTGAAGCGGTCAATCAGTCTGTTGGGATTGATTTAGGTGTAAAAAACTTTGCCATTCTGAGCAACGGTGAAAAGTTAGACAGTCCTGATTACGCCAACTATGACCGTAAAATCAGGAAACTACAACGTAAATTAGCGCGTCAAGAGAAAGGATCTAATCGGAGAAATAAAACAAGATTAAAAATTGCTAAATTACACAACAAAATAGCAGACACTCGCAAAGATTTCCTGCACAAACTATCGACTAAAGTAGTGAGCGAAAACCAAGTAATCACTTTAGAAAATTTGAATGTTTCAGGAATGATTAAAAACAGAAGGCTAGCTAGAGCTATTAGTTGGCAAGGTTGGCGTGAATTTAGATTGTTGTGTGAGGCCAAATCCGAAAAGTTCGGTAGAAGTTTCAATACTGTTAGTAGATGGGAGCCTACAAGTCAAATTTGCTCGTGTTGTGGTTACAGATGGGGCAAATTGGATCTTAAAGTGAGAACTATCACCTGCTTAAATTGCGATACGACTCACGATAGAGACGAAAACGCAGCAAAAAATATAAACAAAGTCGGGATAGGGAACTGCCACGACTCTAAACGGACACAGAGAAAACGTAAGACTACTTCGGTAGCAGATTTCGACGAAGTGTCAAGAATCACCGCACCTGATAGTCGGTGAGTGTTTCAACATCAATTAAAGGAGCAACAGATTGTTTGTGTTCCCAAACATCGATCGTTCCCTAGCTGTTGGGTGTCGCCTAATCATATTTCCCTCCTCCGCGAGTTTGCATGAAGACAGAAGCTTTCAGTGAGCTGTTCCCTCTATTTAAGGGTGCTAACCCAGAAACCTTGGGAGGGCTGCTATCAAATGCCGTCAAGCATGAGTATCCCCCGGGCCGAGCTGTGGTGATGGAGGATTCTTGGGGCAACGCGATTTACTTTGTCGTGTCTGGCTGGGTCAAAGTCCGGCGCTTGTCAAACGATCGAGCTGTATCAATGGCTATTTTAGGACGGGGTGCCTTCTTCGGCGAAATGGCCATTCTTGACGAATCTCCCCGATCGAATGACGTACTTGCTCTCTCCTCGGTGCGGCTGCTCAGCGTCACAGCTCAGCGATTTATCCAAACCCTGTTTAAAGACCCGCAATTGCACCACCGGATGCTGCAACTGATGGTGCGGCGGCTGCGCCAAACCAATCACCGCTATCAACTCCGCAACCGCCAGCCAGCGGTTAAACTAGCAAATACTTTAGTCGAGCTGGCAGAAAACTACGGTCAGAAAACTGCAGAGGGCAAAGATATCTTCAATATCCCTTATGAAGACTTAGCTGATGTCACAGATATCACCCTAGATGAAACCAGCAAAATTATGGAAAAACTCGATAGTAAAGGTTGGATCAAAATCGATCCAGACCGCCAAACTATCCATTTGATCAACCTCAAGCACTTGATTAATTTGGCAAGTCAATGACAGATGTTACTTGTTTGGATACCTCGTCCGCTGCCGGCAACCGTCAGGGGCAACTAACTGCACCGACAATTCAATATTCGGTGGCGATGCCCAATCCTGAATCCCACCTGTTTGAAGTGACTTTGCGCGTGCAAGGTTGGTCGGAGCCTGTTCTGGATTTAAAAATGCCTGTCTGGACTCCCGGTTCTTACTTGATTCGAGAGTACGCCCGCCACCTGCAAGATTTTAGAGCCCTGGCGGGCGATCGAGCTTTACCTTGGCGCAAAAAAAGCAAAAATCACTGGCAAATCGAAACTAATTCGGTGTCAGATGTCACGGTTTTCTACCGCATTTTTGCCAACGAACTGACAGTGCGAACCAATCATTTAGACTTGACTCACGGTTATTTCAATCCGGCGGCTTTGTGCTTTTTCTTGCCCGGTTTTGAGCGCAACTGCTACACCGTGACAGTTGTGCCACCGCAGCCCCAATGGCGCACCGTTACTACTTTGCCGCCTGTTTGCGGCCAAAATCTTACTTTCGCTGCTGCGGATTTTGATACCCTTGTCGATAGTCCTTTTGAGATAGGCTGTCACGAAGTATACGATTTTGAAGTGATGGGAAAACCCCACCAGCTAGTTGTTTGGGGAAAAGGCAATTTAGAACCGGAACGGGCGATTCGAGACATCCAAAAAGTGATCGAAGTAGAGGCAAAAATGTTCGGTGGTTTGCCTTACGAACGCTATGTATTTTTCCTGCATTTGTCCGCCTCGGGTTTTGGCGGTTTGGAACACAAGGAGAGCTGCACTCTCAACTATCCGCGTTTTAGTTTTCGGGCTAAGGAAAAGTACGAACGTTTTATTCAGTTGGTGGCTCACGAGTTTTTTCACCTCTGGAATGTCAAGCGCATTCGACCGAAAGCTCTGGAAGTATTTGACTACGAACAAGAAAATTATACTCCTTCTTTGTGGTTTTCCGAAGGCACTACCAGTTATTACGATTTGGTAATTCCTTTTCGAGCTGGACTCTACGGCGTGAAGGGTTTATTTCAAAATCTGGCTAAGGAAATCACTCGCTTGCAAATGACTCCGGGGCGGAGCGTGCAGCCTGTCAGCGAGTCGAGCTGGGATGCTTGGATTAAACTTTATCGCAGGGATGCTAACAGCGATAATTCGCAGATTTCCTATTATTTGAAAGGGGAAGTTGTTTCGTTTTTGCTCGATTTGTTGATTCGAGCCAGACACGGCAACGAGCGATCGCTCGACGATGTGATGCGTTTGATGTGGCAGCAGTTTGGCAATGCTAATTCGGCCCAAAATGGCGATTTTGACCTGAAGTCGGAAACAGACGCCAAGGCGGCGCATCTGACATCCAACGGAGAGTTGAATTCTCCTTCGCTGCCGGCAGAAATAGGCTTTACTCCCGAAGATTTGCAAAGTGCGATCGAGTCCGTAGCCGGCATCGATTTGAGCGACTTTTTCGCGCGCTACATAGACGGTACAGAAGAGTTGCCTTACAACAAATATCTCGAACCTTTCGGGCTGCAAATTTGGGTAGATGAAACT
>JAICRN010000003.1 GCA_025937335.1 Microcoleus sp. TY_ISSM_2_bin.22 | reverse complement strand
CCAGGAATGATGACGGTGACACCGCTGACGGCGAGGTGGTTGTGCAGCAGCGGCAACTCGCTAAACCGCGTTTCCACCCGCAAATCTTTGACGATCACCGGTTCGTTAACTAACAACGTATAACCTGCTTGAGAGCGGGCCGAAGCGGTGACAGTGGCGCTACCTACCAGGCCAGGCCCCCAGCCGACACCCGCTCGCAACTCCAAAGCATGACCTGATGGCAACAGTTCCAACAACTGACAAAAATCGGCATCCAAGGTTTGGGCAATTAAAACTGCTGCTTTGTCCATCAGTGCCGACAAATCTGTTTCAGATATCGCCTCATGCCCCAAGTAAGCGACGGCTGCTTGCTGACGGGCCCGCAAGTGGATTGACCCGAGCAATTCCTGCTCTAGCGCTGCGACTCTCTTGCGCTCGGTAATGTCGCAGAACACCGACAGAACAACTTTTTCCGAGTGCAATGTTAGATACCGCATTGATACAGTTGCCCAAAACAGCGTGCCGTCAGTTGTTTTGAGGCGGACTTCGGCTTCGCGGACGTGTCCTTCAACAGCGAGTATGTCGAGCAATTCCTGGCGCTCTGCCGGATCGCTGTAAAGTGTTTCGGCTTTTTGGCGGTCGAGGGACTCGGATGCTGTCAGTCCGAAGGCAATACCGCATAAATCGTTATAATAGAGAATTGTGCCATCAGCCAAACTGCTGATTACCAGCGGCACCGGCATTGCGTCGGCGATCGTCAGAAATATTTCTTTAGTTTGTTGCAGCGCTTCCTGCATTCCTGTCTTGAAGCCACAGCCGTGACAGTCTTGGGGGATAAAATTGTCAAATTTGTGATTGATCCATTGCGATAATCTATTTTGCACAGAATCGGACTCCTGTAACTCCGCAGCGGAGAACTATGAATTGGTCGGTGATCGCTGGTGATTGCAGATGCAGAGGACGATCGACACTTAAATCCCTGCACAAGATCAATCTTAACTAGAAGAATGCCACAGAGCGACCCTAAACTGGGAGGCTGGAGCTTGACAGGCGTGGATGTCCGAGCACATCTATCTTTGGTATGGAAATCTACTGTTTCTTAAGTTGCGTTAAGTTTTGATTAGAACGGCTTACTGTGCCAGATGTCGGCGCAAGCCCCTAATCTGAAAGGTAAACTAATCTGCAAACAATTACCGAACGCTATCCCAGGAGAGAGGACAAATGCTTGAGTCTTACCGCCAAAAGGCTGCTGAAAGAGCGGCATTGGGAATTCCACCACTGCCATTAGATGCTCAGCAAACGTCTGAACTTTGCGAACTGCTGAAAAACCCGCCACCGGGAGAAGAGGAAACCTTAGTAGAATTATTGCGCGATCGCGTTCCCCCAGGCGTAGACAGCGCCGCCTACGTCAAAGCAGGTTTTTTAACCGGTGTTGCCAAAGGCGAAATCCACACTCCCCTAATTACCCCGAAATGGGCAGTTTACCTGCTGGGGACAATGATGGGAGGCTACAACGTCCAATCTCTAATCGATTTGCTCAATCCTACTGCCGAAATCGCCATTCCCGCCACCGCCGCCCGGGCACTGAGCAAAACCCTGTTAGTATTCGACGCTTTCCACGACGTTCTAGCGTTGTCTGATACCAATCCCTATGCCAAACAGGTAGTAGATTCTTGGGCCGATGCGGAATGGTTTACCGGTCGTCCTGTGTTGCCAGAAGCGATTACCGTTACTGTCTTCAAAGTTCCCGGAGAAACCAATACCGACGACTTGTCGCCCGCACCGCACGCTACCACGCGGCCGGACATTCCGCTGCACGCTTTGGCGATGCTGGAAAGTAAGATGCCTGGGGCTTTGCAAACCATTGCAGAATTGAAGCAAAAAGGCCATCCCGTCGCCTATGTCGGTGATGTTGTCGGTACCGGTTCGTCGCGGAAATCCGCGATTAATTCCGTGCTGTGGCACATTGGCAATGATATTCCGTTTGTGCCGAACAAGCGCAGTGGCGGTTATATTTTAGGAAGTGCGATCGCCCCGATTTTCTTCAATACCGCTGAAGATTCCGGCGCATTGCCGATCGAATGCGATGTCTCCCAAATGGAAACCGGGGCAGTAATTACCATCCATCCCTACAAAGGCGAAATTACCAACGAAGCCGGAGACATCATCTCCACCTTCACTCTCAAACCCGATACAATTCTAGACGAAGTTCGCGCCGGCGGCAGAATTCCGCTATTAATTGGACGCACTTTAACCGACAAAACCCGCGCAGCTTTAGGACTAGAACCCAGCACTATTTTCACCCGCCCGACGGTTCCCGCCGATACCGGCAAAGGCTTTACTTTAGCACAAAAAATGGTAGGCAAAGCTTGCGGTTTGTCCGGCGTTCGTCCCGGTACATCTTGCGAACCAGTGATGACAACAGTGGGTTCGCAAGATACCACCGGGCCGATGACTCGGGACGAATTGAAAGAACTTGCTTGTTTGGGATTTAGCGCCGATTTGGTAATTCAAAGTTTCTGCCACACCGCCGCTTATCCGAAACCTGTTGATGTCAAAACTCACCATGAATTACCCGATTTCATGTCACAGCGGGGCGGCATAGCTTTGCGTCCGGGAGACGGCATTATTCACTCTTGGCTCAACAGAATGTTATTGCCGGATACAGTGGGAACAGGCGGCGATTCTCACACTCGTTTTCCTTTGGGAATTTCCTTTCCTGCTGGTTCGGGATTGGTGGCATTTGCTGCTGCCTTGGGCGTCATGCCTTTGGATATGCCGGAATCGGTATTAGTGCGGTTTAAAGGTGAATTGCAGCCCGGAGTAACGCTCAGGGATGTGGTGAATGCAATTCCCTATGTGGCGATTCAAAAAGGTTTGCTAACCGTCGAGAAACAGAACAAGAAAAATATCTTTTCTGGGCGGATTATGGAGATTGAAGGTTTGCCGAATTTGAAGGTCGAGCAGGCTTTTGAATTGACAGATGCGACGGCAGAGCGTTCTTGCGCCGGATGCACGATTAAATTGAGCGTGGAGACTGTTTCCGAGTATATTCGCTCCAATGTGGCGCTGCTGAAAAATATGATGGCGCGGGGCTATCAAGATGGGCGGACGATGATGCGCCGGGTGGCGAAGATGGAGGAATGGCTGGCTAATCCGGTGTTGCTGGAGGCGGATGCCGATGCGGAGTATGTTGAAATCATCGAAATCGATCTCAACGAGATTACAGAACCCATTGTGGCTGCTCCCAATGACCCCGATAATGTTAAGTTGTTGAGTGAGGTTGCGGGCGATCGGGTAGACGAAGTATTCGTCGGTTCTTGCATGACAAATATCGGTCACTACCGCGCCACTGCGAAGGTGTTGGAAGGTGCTGGGGAAGTGAAAACCCGCCTGTGGATTTGTCCGCCGACTCGGATGGACGAACAGCAACTCAAAGAAGAAGGTTACTACAGCATTTTTGGAGCTGCTGGAGCTCGTACAGAAATGCCCGGTTGCAGTCTTTGCATGGGCAATCAAGCGCGCGTTAAAGATGCGACAACGGTATTTTCAACTTCTACTCGCAACTTTAACAACCGCATGGGCAAAGATGCACAAGTTTATCTCGGTTCTGCGGAATTGGCGGCAGTTTGTTCGCTCTTAGGTCGAATTCCTACAGTCCAAGAATACAATGACATTGTATCGAAGAGAATCGATCCTTTTGCTGGTGATTTGTATCGGTATTTGAATTTCGATCTAATTGCTGGTTTTGAGGATGAAGGGCGAGTGATTGCTTTGGAAGATATGCCTCGAATTGAGGATGTTTTGGGAATTCCCGATGGCGTGTTGAGCAAGTAAAAAGCGGGGCGGGCCATCGCCCGCCCTTTGTTTATAATACGAGTAAATGAGAGAAAGGAAAAAAGTAATTATGTCCGAACAAGTTTTAAGCAGCGAAAGCCAAGGGACTGTAAAAGCCGCGCCCGGAATTCCTACGGTTGAAGACAAAGAGAGCGATCGCCCCTTAAGCCAGCCGATCGCGGAATTCCTCCGCATAATTCAGCAAACTCCCAGAGAATATTGGCCGAATTTACTTCAAATGATGCGCTTATTTATGGAAACGGTGACAGTAAAGCCCGTATTGTCCGAGCCTCCCCAGACATCTGAGAAAATAGACATTACTAAACTGTCGCTGGAGGAACGGATACAAAGAAATCAAGCTGCAATTGAATTATTGCGATCGTGGCGAGAAGAGGATGACGAACAAGAGCAAAAAGAAACTGCGGAATATCTAGAACAAGTGATAAATGAAGATCGGATGTCTAATCGACCCTTGTTTCAATTAGCCGAATAATTATTTTGGATTCTGGCCGATTAGGGATGGTAACAAACCCTCAAGCCAAACCTCCTTATTTGGAATGCCAACTTTGGCTAGACTCCTTACTACAAAATGGCGAAATGGTAATCCTGCCTGAAATTGCTGACTATGAGGTGCGGCGAGAATTGATTCGAGCGAGAAAAGAGAGAGGTATCAGAAAACTTGACCTATTCAAGAATGTCCTTACATACCGTCCTTTGACTGCAGAAGTAATGCTTTTGGCCGCTCAGTTGTGGGCTCAAGCGAGAATGAGAGGAAGACCAACCGCAGAAGCCAATGCACTTGACGGGAATGTGATTTTGGTGGCTCAAGCAATATTGGAGGCAAGTGAAGGAAATCAGGTGGTAATTGCTACAACAAATGTGGGGCATTTGTCTCAGTTTGTGGATGCTCGCGAATGGCCGCTAATTGAGTAATGTTTAAATCGATCGCACTTACCCTATCCCTGCTATACTTTTAACTACAGATATTTTTACAGACACCGTTGGTGAGATAAACAAGATGGTGGAAACAGTGGACACAATCGAAAAAACTGACGATCGCACACAAACCCGGTTTTGGGGTAAAGTTACAGTTATAGACGCGGGCGATCGTTACAAGATCAATCGCATTGAAGTCAAACCCGGGCACCACATCAGCACCCAAATGCACTATCACCGCAGCGAGCACTGGGTTGTTGTCTCCGGTACCGCTAAAGTTATCTGCGACGACAAGGAGACGATTCTCATGCAGAAACAGTCAACCTACGTTCCCATGAATACTGCTCACCGCGTAGAAAATCCAGGCGTTATTCCCCTGGTGATGATTGAAATCCAAAATGGCGAATACCTCGGCGATGATGACATTATCCGCTTCGCCCAAGATGCTCGCGAGGAAGATTGATCCGACATCACATCATAATTATGAAGCAATCGCAGATCCCATTGCTTCATATAGCGAAAAGCTTCACACACCGAACAATGACAATCAAGCATCCAGGATACAAGCCCCCGCATTCATTCCGAAAGCAGACTCAGGACGGAGAAATCAAAAACCTGTATCCGATGAAACTTGCCCCCCGAATTTATCCGTCGGGTAAAATCTAAAATCTAAAATCTAAAATCTAAAATCGATTGACCCACACAGCGACCGAAAACTAGATAAATCTTACAATTAAATAACACTGTAGGGGCAATTTCAGAATTGTCCCTACACTATATTATATAAAGCTTGTTAAGCACCAGAATTTGATATAACAATTGGCGATCGTCCTACGGCAAAGAAGCGTTTTTCAAATCTACATTTGCCATATTGGCATTCTTTAAATTAGCACCGGTCAAGTCGGAACCGTTCAAATTAGCACCGTTCAAATTAGCATCGGTCAAATTAGCATCCCGCAAGTTGACTCCCTGTACGTCTATTCCCGACAGACTGCCACCTCTGAGGCTGACATTAGCTAAATTCGCTACAGACTGGCGAGCATTTCTCAGGTTTGCACCCCCCAAATCGGCACTTTCTAAATTAGCGCCGATTAAATTAGCGCTGGTGAGGTTGGTATTTTTCAAACTGGCAATCACTAAACCCGCCAGACTCAGATTAGCGCGGCTCAAATCAGCACCCTCCAAATTGGCACCGTGCAATTTAGCCCCAATTAAACTCGCACCTTGCAATTTAGCTTGTTTCAGATTTGCTTCGTTCAATTTGGCTTCGTTCAAATTTGCACCGTTCAAATTTGCACCCCGCAGATTCGCACCGCTCAAATCTGCTCCGCTCAGGTCTATACCAGCAAGTTGCGCTCCTGTCAAGTCACATTTGCTACATTTTTTAGTTTCTAATAGTTGCTTGACTTGTGATACATTTTCTGCTTTAACTCCCGAGGCACAACCGATGGCAATCAGCAGCCCTGTTGTTGTTAAAATTCCAAGTTTCATATACTTACCCTCAGCAATATCTCTCTTTAATAATATCCCACATTTTTTGAGAGGGTTGGGTGATCGGTCTCTTTGAGAAACTGTGACAATCATCACCCTGTTGTGCACAAAATATGCAATAATAATTGACGTTTAAACTCCCGCCAATTATTGTAAAGAATTATTGCTTTTTCAGGAACCAAAAAGGAAAAGATTGCGTCGGTTCTAAACGGACGCCGGTAATATTTTTCTGAGCAAAGGTGTAGTCCTTATCCTGCCAAAGAGGGACGAAAGGTACATCTTGACCCAGTATATCTTGAATTTCGGCAAACAGGGCTTTGCGGGTTTGAGGGTTTGCTTCTTTTCGTTGCTTGTCGATCAGTTGATTTACCCGATCGCTATAATAAAACGAACCCTGACCTTGACTGGCACCCTTTTCACAGCCCCCGGCGGCCGAACCCGTGGCACAATCCAAAAACGGCTGAATATAATTGTCGGCGTCGAAAAAGTCGGCATACCAATCAACTAAAACCGCAGGATAAATCCCCTTCTCTATATTTTGAAATAAAGTCGGAGATTCAACGCTGTTAATTTCTACCTGCATTATCCCGTCCATTTTGAGTTTAGCTTGCGCCTCGATCGTACTGGCAACTAAAGCTCGTTTTGTGGAAGCTGAAGGATACCAAATTTGCAGGACAAAAGGATTTGCTGCCGAGAATCCCGCTTTCGTTAAAAGTTCCTTAGCCTTTGCCGTGTTCGCATCGCCGTACAGTTCTTTAAAAACAGGTTTTTGAACGTCGAAGGTTGTGGGGATCAGACTGTAAAGCGGTTGTGCTTGCCCGCGCAGCACGCGATCGTTAATCAGCGGGCGATCCATCGCTGCGGCGATCGCCTGTCTGACTTCTAACTTGTCCAGCGGTTTAGACTTAGTATTCAGCGTCATGTAACTAACCGTACTGCTTTCCCCCGCGATTTCCTGCCATTTCCCTTGTTTTGCTCCCTCGTCCAAGCTTTGAACTTGGTCTGCATCCAGAGACAAATAAGCCACATCGATCGCAGCAGTCCGAAAACTATTGAACAAATTAGAGGGACTAGAAAGCAGCAAAAGGTCAATTCCTTGATTAACTGGTTTTTCTCCCCAATACTTGTCAAACACGTCAAACTTGAGAGAATCGCTGCCGTACTTCGCCAACTTATAGCGTCCCGTTCCCACAAACGTATCGGGTTTAAATTTACCCTCTCCAATCTCGTAAGCTTTTGGAGAAACTGCACAAATACCAGCAAATGTCAACAGGGAAGGAAAAGCAGCAAAAGGCTTTTTGAGTTGAAAAGTTAATTCGTATTCGCCCGTCGCTTTCACAGATTCTACGGCATCGCTCAACAAGAAAGCCGGACGGCCGCCATTTTTGATAAACCGCTGCAAGGAAAACTCCATTGCTGCGGCGTTAAACGGTGTGTCGTCGTGAAAAATAACGCCTTGACGCAAGGGGATTGTATATGTCAATCCGTCTTGGCTAACTTTTGGAAGTGCTGTCGCTAAGTGGGGAATTAACTCAGTAGTTCCCGATTTGTAAGTGTAGAGAGTATCGCCCAAATTTTGCAGCAGTTGCCCTGAGATAATTTCGTAAGCGTCCGCAGGGTCGATCGTCCGCAATTTCAAGGTTGTGCCAATAGTAATGCGGTTATTAGCATTTTCGCCGCTCACAGTCACCGATCGACGCGATCCCTGTCCGCAACTTGCAGTTAACAAGCAGCACAAACAGAACAGAGCTATCGCTTTAATCACTGAAGGTTTTATATGTATTCTAGGCTGCTGCTTGTTAATTTTCATCGTCTTTTTTTGACACTCCAAATTATTGATTATATTATCAGGACTTACGCACTGTTAGACTAGAAACCGGATTTATTGGTAGATTCTCCTGTAATACAATTATCGCTGCCTAACCAGAGCAAGCCGAAAGCTTGGTGATGTTCGATCGGTTTGAACTCTGTCGGATCAATCCTCAGAGCTTGCTGGGCGATGACTGTTCTTGCTAAGAAGTGCGGCGATCGTCTTAATTAATGTATCCGGTTCGATCGGCTTTGCCAGATGTCGCTGAAATCCAGCTTGCAAAGCTTGCTGTCGATCGAACTCGCCCGCATAGGCAGTCAGGGCGATCGCCGGAATCTGCCCACCCCGTTCAGGCGGTAAGGCTCTCACTTGGCGCAACAGCATATAGCCATCCATCCCCGGCATTCCAATGTCGCTCAACAGGACATCTGGCTGGAAATTAGTCAACGCTGTGAGGGCTTCTTGAGGGACAGCAAGAGTCACTACCTCTGCGCCTGCATCTTCTAGCAAAAAGGAAATCAACTCTCGCATATCCGGCTCATCATCTACAACCAGTATCCGCATCCCGGATAACGGTTCATCCGCAGTCGATCGTTCCGAAAATCCTGCAACAGAGTTTTCTTGTCCCTTTACCTTCCCTGATAGGGGCAGTCTTACAGTAAAGGTAGCTCCTAGCCCTTCACCCGGGCTATCTGCCCCAACGGTACCGCCGTGCAGTTCCACGAGATGCCGCACGATCGCCAGCCCCAATCCCAAGCCACCAAACTGGCGGGTTGTAGCGCCATCTTTTTGCCGGAAGTAGTCAAACACGTAGGGTAAAAACTCCCGTGCGATGCCAATCCCTGTATCCGCCACCGTAATTTGAGCGCGATCGCCCACACGAGTTAAGCGCACCTCAACGCGCCCCCCGGCTGAGGTGAATTTGACCGCATTGGAAACAAGATTCCAGACAATCTGCTGCAAACGGCCCGAATCCCCCAAAATTTGTCCGATCTGAGCATCTAACACAGTCCGAATGTCAATGGATTTGGCAACAGCAGCCAAATTGACAGTTTCGATCGCCGATTCCACAGTTAAAGCTAAATCGACTGGACGAATATTAAGACTGAGCTTGCCTTGGAGAATTTTCGAGACATCGAGCAAATCTTCAATCAGTTCAGTTTGCAGCTTGGCGTTCCGTTCGATCGTCGCTAACGCCTGTGCAGTTTTGGCCGCATCCAGCTTGCCAGTTTGCAGCAGCTTTGACCACCCCAGGATGGGATTGAGGGGCGACCGCAATTCATGGGATAGTACCGCTAAAAACTCATCCTTGATGCGATTTGCCTGTCTTAGCTGTTCCGCTTGCTGCTGGAGCGAATCGTTCAGATTTGCCCGTTCCAGAGCGATCGCGATCTGGTCGCAGGTCGATCGCAGCAGATCGATTTCTGCAGGCGTGAAGTGCGTCCGAGTCAGACTGGCAAATGAGAGCGTTCCTAATAACTGCCCTTGAGCGATTAACGGTTGACCCGCGTAAGCCGTGATGCCCATTTCACAGAGGGATTTAGCATTCGGATGAGTGGAGAGTTCGGCTTGATTCAAGACAAGTTGCTGCTGCGTTTGGGCAACGAGTCCACAGAGATATTCACCTAATTCGATCCATGCGATCGCCTGCGCCCTTTCTTCAGAGATGCCATCATAGTTTCTCAAATGCAACATCCGGCGGTTGTCTTTTTCTTTCACCATGAAGTTGTAGTAAGAGTGCAGATCGAGTTGCACTGCAAGTTTGCGGAATAGCCCGTCCATCAAAGCCAGAGGCTGTTCTGTCTGCATCAGATCGCGGGTAGTTTCATACAGCAATTGCAGTCGCTCACTTGCTTGCCGTTGTGCGGTATTGTCCTGCATGATTTTGACAAATCCCTGCGGACAATCCGCTTCGTTAAGCAGGGGCATCATCAATCCACTGGCCCAAAAGCGATTCCCATCTTTGCGGACGTGCCAGCGTTCGTCTTCGGCCCGTCCTTGCAGTAGAGCCGTTTGCCTCTCGTACTCGGCTTGTCCTTGTTCGTTATCTTCGGGTGTGAAGATCATCCGACTCGGGCAACCAATTGCTTCTGTCTCGGTATAGCCCAACAGCCGTTCTGCCCCTGAGTTCCAACTGGCAATGATGCCGTTAAGGTCGATGGTGAAGATGGCATAATCTTTGGCGCTTTCAAAGATCAGACGGAGGCGGGATTCACTCTCGCGCAGGGCTTCCTCAGCTTGTTTGTGGTCTTCAATATCAACACAGGAACCGATGTAGCCCAAGAACTGGTCTTCCAATCCGTACCGAGGAACGGCTTCATCCATAATCCAACGGTATATGCCATCAAAGCGTTTCAAGCGATATTCCATCTTGAACGGTTGACGGGCATCAAAGGCAGTCACATACGTGTATAAAAAGCGCTCAAAGTCGTCGGGGTGGATTCCTTCTGTCCAACCATTGCCCCTTTCTTGCTCGATCGTCCGTCCCGTAAAGTTTAGCCACGGCAGGTTGAAGTAATAACAGAGTTTATCGGTGCCCGACATCCAAATCAGCACAGGGGCGGCATCTGCCATCAGCCGGAACCGTGCCTCACTCTCCCGCAGTGTGGCTTCGGCTTGTTTGCGATCGGTTATATCGTTAACCAGTGCTACAAACCCTTCAACTTTTCCCTGGCTGTTGAACCGGGGAACATAGGTCGCATTGACATAACGGGTTCCACCATCTTTGTAGGGAATTTGGGTTTCAAAGGTCACTTCCTGTCCTGCCAAGACTTGCTCAACATAAGGACGAATCTCTTCATAGCCAGTTTCGCCTAAAACCTCTTGGAGGTGCTTGCCATAGATTTGCGCTGCCGGATGTCCAAACCATTCTTCATAGGCTCGATTGTTGAAGCGGTAGCGCTGGTCTGAGTCTACAAAGGAGATCAAGGCAGGCACGGCATTGGTGACTAAACTAAGTTCTGCTTCTCGTTGTTTCAATACCTCCTCGGCCTGTTTTCGATCGGTGACATTTCGGAAATAAATGGTAATCCCGTTCGCGGCAGGGTAGGTGCGAACGTCATACCAACGATCGCGATCGGGATAAAACGCCGTGACTGACAAAGCCACGCGCTCGCTTGCCACGCGCCGATGAATCCGCTCAAACTCGCTGCCATCGAGTCCTGGAAATTCTTCCCACATATTTTTCCCAATCAGATCGCTTGCAGTGCGGTCTAGCAGAATTTCCGCTGACCGATTCACGTAAGTGAAACGCCAATTCTCATCAAGGGAAAAGAATCCATCATCAATGCTCTCTAGAATGTTGCGACTCTGCTCTTCGCTTTGACGCAACGCTTCTTCGGCTTGTTTGCGATCGCTGATGTCGATGAATACGCCCCGCGTCGAAATTATGATGCCATCAGCGTTGTAGGCGCAATCGCCCTTTGCCAAAATCCAACGAACGGTGCCATCTGGCCACAGCGTCCGATACTCAATTTCAGTATGCGGTTGATTCGCTTTTAGCTCTGCGAGGACGGTGTGAACGAACGGGCGATCGTCGTGATGCACCGCTTCTAAAAACACTTGCACCGACATTGCTGTATTGACGGGCAAACCAAACATCGCTTTGGCTATGTCCGTAAAACTCAGCGTGTCAGTTTCTATATCCCAATACCACAAACCCAAATTGCCACCTTCGGAAGCCAGTCGGAGTTGTTCTTCGCTCTCACGCAACGCCTGGAACGATCGATCGCGCTCCAACGCGATGCTGGCAACTTGGGTGCCGAACTCCGCGAGTTGATATTCCCAATCCGTCGGCCTCCGCGCCTCGCTAAAGCACAGCATCAGCGACCCCAGAGCTAGATTGTCGTGTCTGAGCACGGGCTGAGAATGACACGCTAGAATGCCGTGAGCGACGCATAAATTTCGCCATGCTTGCGACCAGCGAGCGTCGTTGGCAATGTCGGCGCAGGTCACGGACTGACAGCTATACACTGCTTCGCCGCAGGTTCCAATGCACAAATCGTTAATGGGAGCATCTTGGAGTCCTGCACCAAAAGACGGTGGAAAGTCTGGAGTAATGGATCTGTTAAACATCAGCCGCTGAGCATCGGCTAGCAGGAAGCAGGCGCGGGTATCCGGGTTCAGCCTGGATACTGAGTCACACACGGCTGCCAGACAGTCGTCTAGCGGCTGCCCGAAGGCGATCGACTCCAGCAGTCGTTTCTGCTCGACCAGGAGGAGTTCCGCCTGTTTGCGATCGGTGATGTCAGCAAGCAAAACGGTCAGTCCACTGGGCGAAGGGTAAATTCGACAGTCATGCCAACCATTCCAAGGCGAGTAGAAATAATCAAACTGGAGCGGCGTTTGTTGGCGGATTGCCTGATGAAACTGCACGTAAGCATCGGTGTCAACTGTCGCCGGAAATAACTCCCAAATGTTCTGACCCAGAATCGCTGAGCGCGGCATTCCCACCATTTCACAGTAGCGATCGTTGGCATAGGTGTAGCGCCAATTGCGATCGAGGATGTAAAACCCATCGTTGATGCTAGAAAGTACCGTTTCTAGCTGTTCTTTTGCCTGAGTTGCAGCAGCTTGTGCTGCTTCGCTCTGCGCCTGGGCCTGTTGTGCTAGCGACCTTGCCTCCTGTAAAGTTTGCAAGGCTGCTTTCGCCTTTTTTAGAGCAGTGCGCCACGATAGATTGAGTGAAGCGATGAATCCTGCCGCGATCGAAAACATACCCAGCCGAACAATTGTCTCTACATTAACTATGTGTAAGGAATAGAACGGCTCAATAAAAAAATAGTTGATTGCCAGCGTGGATAAAATTGTTGCCAGTAACCCAGCCCCGAAACTGCCATACCAGGAACTCACTATCACCGCCATGAAAAACAGGGGCATCGTGGTTGGGTAGAGCCACGGTAAAAGCGATCGGGTTAGCCACAGTGCCAGAGCCACGGAGAGTGTCGCCACACCATAGGGAAGTAGTCGAATATCTCTGAAAATGCTGTTGATTCCCTCTAAACTCACCCTTTGTACTCCTTATCCGAAAAATATCTTGCTCGCAGCGCCTTACTGCATTCGCGAAGCGTTGCAGTAAGGCGAATTACCTAACTCATCCAGCAAGATGTAAATTTGCTTGAGTGCCAAGCAAGAAGGCGTAACGTGTCCATTTTCCCAACGATTAATCGTGGCAAAGGTCATTCCTAATTCATCCGCCAACTTTTTCTGAGACAGCTTCAGCGCTTGCCGCAGTTCTCGCACCAAATTACCGATCGCTGGTTGTTCCGCCCTCAGCCGTTCTATTTTGAGAGGCATCACAAATCACGGGTATAAAGCTCTTTATATTTTACACTTTTGATAGGCCCTGGAGGTCAGTCATCCCTCTCAAGATAGGTTTTAGTTGTCGCGACTTGAACATATAAACGGTTCAGCTTACAAACCCGTGTCCCTTAGCGGACAAGATTCGGCTTTTCTTGAAAGTCTCTAGTTTGGACCCACAAGCTCGATTGTCGATCGTGTTGTGGCTGATTTTAAACACGCGACAGGCTTCTGTTTTCTTCATCCCAAAAAGCTCTCCGGGTTTGGATTACTTTGTGAGGGAGCTCATAAATCTAGGGTTTGGTTATGAGGAGATTGAACACTATCAAGACGAGAGACTATCTCTAGTATCTGTCCTCACAGCCTGGGCGACTGTTATATTATTCTGATGTAACCGGATTTGGTATGAGTCATGATTGATGACTCTGCCCAAAAACGGATAGTTGCTTTCCGACAGGAGTCGTAAGCAGCTCAAAATTTTCGACTCTTGTTCAATATCCGCGATTCATCTGTGGAGTAAATCTAAAATCTAAAATCTAAAATCTAAAATCGACTAACTTGCTTTAAATTCCTTTGAGTAGCGATCGCCAATCCCGACAGCGTTTCAGGTAAATGCGAGCTACCCGATCGCTCGGATTTGTCCGCAAACATTCCTCAAACAATTTTCCCGCTTCTCGGAACTCCTTGCGATCGCACAGTAACATAGCTTCATTATATACAGACAAATTTGCTAGCTTTGCCGACCAAATTTCCGGCGGATCGGCATCAAATACCTCATAAACTATGACATATTGAGATTTTCCTTTTACCTGTACTTTATCCACAATCCTAATAGCATAATCGTTCGGATTTCGCAACCGTTCTAAAGTCTGCTGAGAAATTAACAGAGGTACGCCGTAATCTTTGGTCAATCCTTCAATGCGAGATGCCAAATTAACAGCATCGCTAATCACAGTGCTGTCCATTCGGCTTTTACCTCCGACTGTCCCCAGCATCAAAGAACCCGAATTGATGCCAATGCCAATTTGAATCGGGACGTAGCCCACGCCTAGACGGTATTCGTTGTAATTTTTCAGGATATTTAGCATTGCAATACCCGCTTTCACTGCATCATCTGCAAAGTCACTAAACAAAGCCATAATTGCATCGCCGATGTATTTGTCAATAAACCCGTTATTGCTAGTAATAGCAGGCTCCATCCGCGAAAGATAAGCATTGATAAATTTAAAATTTTCTTGTGGAGTCATAGTTTCTGAAAGCGTCGTGAAGTCGCGAATATCCGAAAATAGCACCGACATCTCCTGCTGCACCTGGTCGCCTAAATTGACATCTATAATACTTTCATATCCCAACAAATTTAGAAATTGGTGCGGCACAAATCTACCGTAGGCATCAGTTAACTCTGATTCGGCATCCAGGGATTTTTCTAAATTTTGGTTGAGGTCAAATAGTTTCTTAATAAATAAATGGCGATCGGCTTCAGCTTCTTTGCGTTCCGTGACATCTTGAAAAACTGCGATCGCAAAAGCAACTTTGCCACCCTCGTCAAAAATTGGCGTTCCCCAAATCTCAAGAGGAATTTTCTTGTCGGGTCGATGAAGTTCCAGATCCTCAGCCGTCGCGTTTTCGCCTCTCAAAGCTCGGACGATCGGCAAATTCTCGAAAGGGTAAATAGTCTCAGTTCCCGCAATATAAATTTGATAACTTTCTGACAAATCCTCAACTGCATTTAAGGGCAAAACTCCTTGACCGAGCAACTGCTGTCCGGCGTGATTTACGTAGTAAGGTCTGCCTTCAGAATCCAGCACGAGCACACCTATCGGAATCGCTTCTAGAAATTGAGCCAGCTTGATTTCGCCTTCGCGTACCGCCTCGAATGCGCGATATCGCAACTCAGTTTCAACCGTATCGGAATGTTCAGCAGTAGTTTCCAGTAAGATTTCCAGATCCGCTTTTTCCTCCTTCAAGTCTTCCACTTGCTGGCGCAATCTTTCTATCTCTAAAAGTAGCTGTTCTCTAGATGGTTGTTCTTCCAGCATAACCCGAGAATTTGCGCCTATACTAACAAAAAGTTGCTCAACTATCTGCACGTTAAAAGTCATTGTTGTCCGTACTAATTCCAACTGCCAACAGGCATCAGGTGCTGCCAATTTTTCAAAGATTTACCTTGCCAAGCGATGTCTTCAGAACTTTGTACCGCCATTTGCAGCCGGGCTTTGTTGCACACCTCGATCGTAAACTTCGACAGCATATTGATGCCACCACTGTTCAAAAATTATAACTGATGCAAATTGAGAGTAATTTTCGCGGGTTCCAGGTCGGCTACCTTGCCAGCAACTGCACTATCGGTACGTAATCCGCAGGCTCCCTCAGCCTGAGAGAGCCAACAAAACTCACGGTTGCCGTTGCTGGATCGTAACAGATCCGGTAATCTTGTGTCTTAATTTCCATTGCAGCAAAAAAAGTCCTTTAGATATTATCGATCGCCAGCGTTACTTATACTCTCAATTGCACCATAGTTGTCACCGCAATTACTTCCGGGTCTTTTTGGACGGTCTTGAACTTCCAGCCGATTTTGGCAGTATAATCGCTGAGCATGGTCAGCAAACCCAATCCAGAATCGGTAAAGCTTTCGTCAGCAGCATTTTTTTCCAACTGCTGAATGTAAAGCTCGCTCGGCTCACAGGTCAGCAACTGCTGAATGTAAGCCTGAAACTTGCCCACAGCTTGCGGAGCGATGCTGTTAGCAACTGAGAAAATCACTCGGTCGCTCTGTAAGTGCAGTTTAATGTCGATCGGGTACTCCGAGGTTTCATCATTAAACTTCATTGCATTTTCTAATAACTCGTTAGCAATGTAGCTAACAGCGCTTTTTATTTCAGCTTGTCTTTCAATGGTCGAGGGGTCGTCTTCATTGCCCGGAAAAAAAGTCGTCAAGTAGTCAGCCAGAAAATCCGCCGATAAACCGTTGTTCCGCCACCGCTGCTTGAGGGGAACCGAACTAGGAGAAAATCCAATTATTAAGTATTCTTGGCTATCTGGCTGCTCGATGAAATCTCCTAAAATCTGAATCATATCGATCTGAGAGGTAAAGTTTTAGTTCAGGAATATCAATTAATATATTTTAAACTTGAGAATGGATATCCAAGCAGCTATTTTTGTTTTAGTACCAGCAATGTGATATCATCAAAAACTTTTTGTTCGCCGATGTGCGATCGCACGTCCTTAATTACAGCCTGCCTGATCTGTGCACTTGTTCGCTGGCAATTAATCTGTACTACCTCAATTAACCGCTCTAAACCGTAAAGCACTTTATCCATATTTTCAGCTTCCGTAATCCCGTCAGTGTACAGCACAACCACATCTCCCGAATGCAAATGCACAACTTTTTCAGCAACAAATTCAGCAATATCTGCATCCAGCCCGATCGGGAAACCCAAATCGATCGTATCAAACCGTTCTACACAACCGTTAGACCGCACAACAATCATTTCTTCGTGCTGACCGCTCAACTTCAGCATCCCCTCCTCATAGTCTAGCAAGGCAAGGCTAGCATTTTTGTCTGATTTCATCCGCTGCACGTTATTGTAAATTACACTGTTAATAACGCTTAAAAATCTCACTGGATCGGGTTCGTTGTAGGCGAGCAAAGTTCGTACTGCCGTTTGCACCATAATCATTAAAACGCCGCTCTCCAATCCATGTCCCGTCACATCGCCAATGCCAATTTTCACTTTACCTTTGTGCTGGAGTACGTCATAATAGTCGCCCCCAACTTCCTCAGCAGCCTCCATAAATCCCGCAATATCTAAGCCGATAACTTCCTTGAGTTCTCGGTCTTTAGGCAGCAGCATCTGCTGAATTTTGCGAGTAACGTCTAGTTCGGCGCTCATTCGCACATTTTCAGATTTTAGGCGATCGTTGAGAACAGTAATTTCTTGATTTGCACTAACTAAGGCATCGGCAATCTTGTTAAACGCACCTACAACTTGCCCCAGTTCATCTCTGTTATCCAAAATAATTTTGTGGTCGAAATTGCCACTTGCCATTTTTTTTGACGTTTCGTCAAGAACAAATACAGTTTGCATAACTGCTCTGTAAAAAGACAAAAAGAGATAAATTACGATAACTAATATTATCAACACTAAAATACAAATAAATTGTCTCCTTTTAACAAAAAAATCTATTCGGTGTTGAAGAAGAAAATCTAACTCATTTACAGTTTTATCCCCGAGTTGAAAACTTGCATTTAATGCCAAATTGCTTCCCGTGATATAGGCGTAATATTTTAGCGATACAGTTTGATATATTGTTCGATCTAGTTGCTTAGTTAGCTGCTTAACAAGAGAGTGAATTTTTTTAAAATCCTGTGTTAATTTCGGTCGCAGATTCCCCTGAGGATTATTGCTAAATGCTATTTCCATATTAATCGCCAAATCCTCATTGATTTCTCTCAATCGGCTCGAAAGAGTAATTAGTTGAGCTCTTTCCTCTGGTGTGGCATCGGAACGCAGGCTAATTTTTTGAGAAATTAGTCTAATTTGTGACAAGATTTTTTCCATCTCTGGAAGCTTCAGCAAAGTAGCATTTATTAAATAATAGGTATCCAAATCTGGGTCGGAAATCAGATTTGAAGTATCCCCGATGCTAGCGCTCAGTCTATCAATGTCGCCAGCTAAACGTTGATATACAAAATCGTAGGTTTCTAAACTCCACTGGCGGCGGTAAAGTTTAAAATTTTGCCAATCTTGATGAATTTTATTAAAATTTTTACTTAAGATTAATATGTTTCCGATCTGGCGCTGACTATTTACCAGGGATTGAAAGTTCGCGTCTATCTTAGCTTCTAAATCTGCTCTCGTATCTGGCAGGCTTAAATTTGTATTTAAAGGCTGATAATTTAAGAGTTGAAGTTTCGGTATGTATTCCCTCAACTGGCGGAGGGAGCGCAGGTATTCATTACCGTAGATTTCTTTTTGGGCAAAATTAACCCTGCTATTAATTTCGGAAATCAGCAGGTACATGACCAAAGTTAACGGTATTGCAAATAGAAAACCGATCAGGGTAAATTTTTGAGGATAGCTGAGCCGATTCATTAAATGGATTCCCAGGGATTTTCTGTTCATAATCGAGAGATTTCAAAAATATTGTACAAAAAAAGTAGCGTTTGCTACTAAAGTAGTTTCGGGGACGATCGCTCTTGAAAACCCGAATGGTACAATTAATCAGCAATAGCTGGCTTAATTTCCAATGCGTTCCTGTCCTGTGGCAATACGTTGTGCGGCAGCCCTTTGATATCGACGGCTCAGCTCGCCTCCCACAGTCTAAAACATCTTTAGCAGTTTTGGAACGATGAATAGTCATTTGTACTGAGATTCGGGAGCAGAATTAGATACTTTTAAGAATATTTACTTAATCATAAATTTTTTTTAATACCCCGAGACTAAGAGTAAAAATTAAGTAATAACTGGGTAGTGCAAGTTTCCTGAAACACAACTGCCTGCTGCGAGCAGAAAATACTTGCGCCGCACCAGCAGTCAAGTCGGTTCTGCCCAAAGGAACCAACAGCACCAGCAACAGAGTCTAAATAACTATCTGCAGTTGAGTGTTCAGGAGCGATCGCGCATTATGTAAAGTGAGGCAGAGGGCATATGATGAAACGAATCTCCAAAAATAACTCTCAAAACAATCAAAACCGAGACCAAAAGCAGCCCAATCCTTTAATATTGGCTTTGGTGCTAACAGGAATTCTGGCCTGGGAAATGTATCCGGCACTAAGACACACCGCAGCAGCTAACGCGAGCGCTCTCAAACATTCTCTCAGCCAGTTAGAAAGCCAACCGCAGCAAATCGCGCAGCAATTTTCCGCTACCGCGATGTCCCAAAAAATCAGCTATTCGGTATTTGCACTCAATAGTCTAATTTCCGAACCGGGCAATTTGGCCGAGAGTACGCGCCAAAATCCCCCGAACCAATTGCCCGCAACTGTAGCAGCAGCAGTTCGCCAAAACTTGTCGCGTTCCACTGGCATTGCTGCTGACAAGTTGAAAGTAACTGAATCGAGCAGACAAAGTTGGTCAAATAGTTGTTTAGGACTGGCAAAAGCTGATGAAATTTGCGGTCAAATGATTGTCGAAGGTTGGCGGGTTGTGGTTTCTGATGGCAGCAAAACTTGGGTTTACCGCACTAATGCTAGGGGAAATGTGTTGCGCTTGGAAAAGAAAGTTAGGTAAATGTACCCCTGTGAAATGAAAAATAAATTTCCTTTTGGAACAGGCTTTCGGGCCTGTTCCACAAAGAGCAAGTTTTCTTGTGGGGTGGGCGACTTAAAACCCTTGTATCAGGGTGCACTCATTCACAGTTGTCCGAGCAATCAGCTTAAAAAAAGTAGTAGGATTAATGACGCTCGCTTTTGTCGAGGGATGGCAAAGCCTTTGAAGTTTGGCTCTTCCTTACTTAGTGTGCTTGCGTTAGTTTAAATTTCTCCTCAAAGCTCTGCTAGGCAAAGCTTTAACATTATTTACATCTGCTTGCGCGTGAGCCAACTTGCTCAAATCGGGGCGATTGCCTTGAAATCCCCGCCAGCAAAGGTGTAGGACACCAGAAAACTAATAATTTGGTACACTAAGTACCGCAGAGCCATCTTTTTTGAGGTCACTCTACTCAAAACCTTGCCTACCAATCCTTTCAACGTGCTTGTCACCCCGTAAAATTCTAAATAGGGTTCAAAAGACACGCTCAAAAAAAACACACAGAAGATTAAGTGATAGGAATAAAACTCGTGTCTGACATCAAAAAACTTGGTTCGTCGTGGATAATGAATTGGTTCTTTGGTTTTAACCAGATTCCTACAGATGAGGATTCTTGCATTTATATGAAATCTGTTTTATGTTGCGCTAAAGCAGATGGAGTTCTTTCACAAGAAGAAAAAGATTGGGCTCTGGGATTCTGTGCATCTTGGGGAGTAGCAGACTGGGTGATAGAAGAGCTAAAAACATATGAAGGGGATGAAGCTATAGAAGAAGTTATTGCTCGCTCTCCTCAAGTATCTATGGCACAAAGAGATATACTTCTCACTGCAATTTGGGTTTGTGCTGCTGATGGAGAATCTCATGAACAGGAAAAGGCAAAAATTCGGCAAATGGCTTCTATTTTAGGGGTAAAAGAAGAAATAGTAGAGCAGTTAGAGCAGCTACAACAAGAAGAATCCGCACTACAGCAAAAGCGCATTAAGCTCTTATATCCTGAGAACAGCCCCTATTAATCAATCTCTGAGCAGGCGAGGCAATCAAAAGACCCCCAAATTAGCTCTGCAAGGCTGACTGCATTTGCAGCTAGTTCTATAGCTTGCCCTCCCGTGAATGCCCAATTGCTAAATACCTATTTCTCGCATTTCATTCGTAGTGGTTGGCTCGACTTAGCCCAAAAGTAGCGAACCGGAAGTGCTGCTGAGGTGTTGGTAAGGTGACTGTAATATCGTCTCCGGTCGATGAGCTTTAATAAAAACCGTTGGCAGGGGCGGGTTTACAGATATCTTTTTCTGTGCGGGAACGTTATTGATAAACCCGCCCCTGACATCAACCCGGGAGTTGGTTTCTTTTGATGATGCCGCCGCCCAACAGCACGTCTCCGTCATACCAAACAGCCGCTTGTCCGGGGGTAATGCTCAACTGCGGTTCGTCAAAAATCAACTTAACTCTTGTACCGCTGACTTTTTCCTCTGCTTGGGATGGTTCCACAGGAATAATTGTAGCGGGAACAGGGTGCGATCGATAGCGAATCTGTACCTGAGCCCGAATCGGAGCCGTGGGCGCAGCCACAGAAACCCAATTCACTTTCTCGACAGTACACTCAGATTCTACTGCCAACTGCCGATCGCCCACAACTACCCGATTGCCAGCAGCATCGAGTTCAATCACGTACAGCGGTTCCGGTGCAGCAATTCCGAGTCCCTTCCGCTGGCCGATGGTGTAGTGGTGCACGCCGTCGTGCTGTCCGAGCACCCGCCCTGACTTGTCCACAATGTCACCCTTTTGCGGCGCAATATACTTGTCCAGAAAAGCCCGCATCGAACCGTTACTTTCCACCAAGCACAAATCCTGACTTTCCGGCTTATCAGCAGTTGTCAAGCCAAATTCAGCAGCAATTCTGCGAGTTTCTGTCTTGGTAATTTCCCCCAAAGGGAATTCCGTACCCGCCAACAAATCCTGTGTTAGATCGTACAAGAAATAAGACTGATCTTTTGCAGGGTCGATCGCCCGCAGCAACTGATAGCGACCCGTCTCAGCATCGTAACTAATCCGAGCGTAGTGCCCTGTAGCGATTTTTTCAATTCCGAGTTCTTCGCGAGCATACTTGAGCATCGGGCCGAACTTCACAGTTTTATTGCACTGCGAACAAGGCAGAGGCGTAATTCCTGCACTGTAACCTTCCACCAAATAATCAACAATACTTGCCTGAAAGACCTCGCGGCTGTCAACAATGTGGTGGGGAACGCCCAAATCTTCGCAAATTTTAGCTGCATCGACCATTCCCTCAGAGCAGCACTGACCTTTGCCCTTCATCAACCACAGCGTTAAACCCACCACTTCATATCCCTGATGGTGTAAAATTGCGGCTGCTGCGGAACTATCGACCCCGCCGGAGAGGCCTACAACAATCTTGTTCATGGTTGGAGAGAAATTGCTATTTTACTGTTACTTTTTTCGATCGAGCTAATTTATTATACCACAAGTATACTACAACTTGCCACTGCTGCTGTTAGCTGAAATTTTAGCACTAATATGACTATTCAAAAATTTGTTGTCACCGCCGACCAAATGCGGCAAATAGAAACCAGAATCTTTGCCGCTGGAATGCCAGTCGCAGCTTTAATGGAAAAAGTCGCGGGACTGATTGCTAGACGCATTCAGGAGCTTTTGAAGGGGGAAGGAAGTTCGGCAACTAGCAGTGTACGGGATTTAACGGATAGAAGGAAAAGGGAAGAAGAGAAAAATCTTGTTACTTCTCAATTGCCAGTTATCGGCGTATTGGTTGGGCCGGGACACAACGGCGGCGATGCTTTGGTTGTTGCCCGCGAATTGCATTTTAAAGGGTTCCAAGTAGTTATTTACTGCCCGTTTTCTAAACTAAAAGAACTAACAAAAAATCATGCTGATTATGCGCGCTGTTTAAATATTCCATTTGTTGACAAAATTGAACCGCTGAAAAACTGCGATTTGCTCGTAGATGGTTTATTCGGATTTGGATTAGAACGAGAAATTAATAACGCTACGGCCGCAGCTATTGACGAAATAAATAATTTAAACATCCCCGTTTTTAGTATAGACATTCCCTCGGGAATTCATACAGATACCGGAGAAGTTTTGGGAATGGCAATCCGGGCAAAACATACATTCTGCTTGGGTTTGTGGAAAATGGCATTTCTGCAAGACAGAGCATTAGAATATATCGGCAGTTCCGAATTAATAGATTTTGATATTCCCGCAGCAGATATTGCAGCAGTATTGGGCGAAACGCCAGCAATACAACGCATTACAAGAGCGTCGGCAACTCAGAATTTGCCGTTACCCCGATCGCCAATTTCGCACAAATACACCAACGGTAACATACTAATTATTGCAGGTTCCCGCCGCTACAGCGGAGCCGCAATTTTGTCTGCATTGGGAGCAAGAGCCAGCGGCATCGGAATGCTGTCAATTGCCGTTCCTGAGTCGATTAAACCGATGTTTAGCAGTCAGTTGCCAGAGGCGTTAGTGATAGGATGTCCCGAAACCCAAAGCGGTGCAATTAGCGAGTTGCCAGTAGCAATTGATTTGAGTTCTTATGATGCGATCGCCGTAGGCCCAGGTCTGACATTAGAAGCGGCAATAGCTGTAGAATCTGTACTGGAGAGCGATCGACCTCTGGTGTTAGATGCTGACGGTTTAAATATCCTCGCTCAACTCGGCACAGTCCCGATTTTGTCCGAACGCCCAGCACTGACAATTATCACGCCTCACCCGGGCGAATTCAAGCGTTTATTTCCCGAATTAGCCGACGAAACCGGCGACGATCGAATTGCGGCAACTCAAGCAGCAGCTCAGCTTTGCGGTGCAGCGGTATTGCTCAAAGGAGCCAGAGTTTGCATAAGTTGGAAGGATGGGGGCGATTCCCTACGGGATAGCGACGCTTCACGTACCATCACCTACCTCAATCCCGAAAGCACCCCAGCCCTCGCCAGAGGCGGCAGCGGCGACGTTCTCACCGGCCTGTTAGGGGGACTGTTAGCAACTGCGATCGCCCGCAAATCCCCCCCCGAATTAGTGGTACCCACAGCAGTTTGGTGGCACGCTCAAGCTGGAATCATGGCCGCAAAAGAACGCACAGAATTAGGAGTAGATGCCTTTACTTTGACACAGTATTTAATTCCAGCTTTGCGAGAATTTTCTTAGTCAACAATCAACAGGATTTGGTAGGGTGCACACCGCACACCTTTGTATTTTGTGTACCCACCGCGCACCCTACCCGTTGCTTTGTAGCGACGACGGAAGTCCTCATAAAAATCTTACGACAAACCAATGGGTAACTCAAACGAGTGACACTCAAATGAGTGACACTCCAAAAAGTGACTGTGCACTCACAAATCCCACCAGTTATACCTGAAATATCAAAGACCAAAACTTAAATATTGAGAGGAACCACATTATGTACACCGAAGAAAGAAGCTTGAACAATGAAACTATGGCTCTCGTCGCCGATACTACTTCTCAATCAACTCTTGCATTTGCTGAAACCACTGGAGTAAACAAACCCACTTTACAAATGGGTTCAACAGGTCAAGCTGTCAAGGAACTACAACAGCTTCTATATCATTGGGCATATTATTTCGGGCCGATTGACGGTATCTTCGGCGTCCAAGTTCAAAACGCCGTCAAAGGCTATCAACACCGCGTCTTTTTAAAAGAAGATGGGATGGTCGGCCCTATCACTTGGGAAGCACTATACTCTGGTGCACCTGTGAATATGCCGATCGTCATGAAAGGCAGTTCTGGTAATGCTGTTAAAATTGTTCAGAATGTCTTGAAAATCAATGGATACTATTTCGGTTCGATTGACGGATTCTTCGGGCCGATGACAGATGTAGCCGTGCGACAATTGCAACTGAGCAAGGCTTTACCGCAAGATGGAATTGTCGGCTATAGAACTTGGCACGCCCTCAGCAAGTTACCGCACTAATGACGGGTTGGATTCACTTTGAGCGATCGCCAAAAATCTGTAGCTCAATTAGGGATTTAGGCTTTGCCTAAGTCCCTAACGATCGTTAAGGGGGATGCTGGGCACGTCCAGGGCGATCGCAAATTCTGTTAGCGTTCCCGGCGATGAAAAATATTCTGAACTTCCCCGTGCTTTTTTGTTACTATATCCTAGGAAATTGGGAGTCACAACCCGGTTTATTTCCCTTCAGCTTTAGTTGTAAAGAGTTGCACTCAGAAAAATATTATTCCGATACTTACGTAACAATACTTACCGATGGGGGCTTATTCCCGGTTTCCACGAAAAATCCGAGGTTTATTAACGAGAAATCTAAGAAGAAACCGGGTTTCTAAGCCAAGCGCGCGCAAGTCCAGAACTAGCCTTTGATGAACTTTTCTAATTTTTTAGCCATCTTCTCTATAATTCCCTCCGAAGTATCTCCCGCCGATGCTTCTGCTTCAATACGCTTGACAGCATCCTCTGAAAGATTCAGCAACTGCACTAATTTTTGATAAGCTGCGGCTTCTTCAGCGTTAATTTTTGGTTCGTCGGGAGTGCGAGAACTAGAGGAAATCACTTCATAGCCGAGTTGCAAGACTAATTCTTTTTCATCTTGAGTTTCTAGTTGGCCGATCAACTCGTCAAGGGGGATATTTTGCATGATATAATCCCGCAGTTCTTGTTGCATTTGTTGTCCGTCGGTATCTGGGGCAAACAAACCGCAAAAGCGATCGAGCATTAAATTAACTTCTTCTGTGGCGAGTTCGCCGTCAGCCCAAGCCATCGAGGCAACAATTCTCAGCAGATTCATCTGGCGGGGCGTAATTGATGGAGGAGGTGGGGTTTGCATAATTAAAATGGGTAATTGGGAATTGGGAATTGGTAATTGGGAATTGGGAATTGGGAATTAGGCCTGATTCCTTCTTGTCTTTTCTTTCCCCTTCTCCTCCATTTATGTCACAATTTCGATAAAGGAACTCCCAGCCATCCAGTAAAGTTTTGTTTCTGAATAGCAGTGGGCTGTTCCAGCGGCACGATCGAGTAACGGCCAGGTTGCGGCGGGGCGAGAGTAACGCGACAAGTCCGCAGTTCGTCTTGGTGAAAAACTGTCACCGAGACGATATCCCCAGGCTTGAAATCTTTTAGTCTCTCGCCCGCTTGTTCTGCATTTACCCGAAAGCCTTCGATCGCCAGCAACTCGTCCCCAGCATCAATTCCGGCCAACTGTGCCGGAGATCCTACTTCAACAAATTTAACCATTTCCCGCCCGTTTTCGGCTCCCAACGTCCAACCGATGCGAGGCGTTCGGTCAGTT
>JAICRN010000674.1 GCA_025937335.1 Microcoleus sp. TY_ISSM_2_bin.22 | reverse complement strand
GTTAAATACGTTAGCCAAAGCGATCAAAGAATTAGAACTAAATCGATTTTCCTGCAACTTGGCCGACGCTTTTAAAAGCGGTGCTTGTTCTGGATCTACCAGCCACAAACCCATTTCTTTCCACTTCTGCCAAATTTGTTCTGTAGAACACAGCATTTTCTCTACTTCCGTCACAGACAGCAGTAAAGAAGAGGTAATTGTAGAAAAATATTTGTGGGACGGACGCCACTCCCGGCGCAAACCCGATTGACCGATCAGTGCAAAGAAGACTTCAGAAACGCTGCTGTGGACGATCGCCTTAGCTTGTTCCAAACTCATTTCGCTGGCTGCTACCCCTCGCTGAAGCAGTTGATATTCCCACAGTTCCCCAGCATCAACGTCTCTGAGATCCACTTGAAAGTTTCGACAGTGTTGCCCGATCGCCCTATACCAGCGCCTCGATCTGTGCGATCCTCCTGTGGCATAAACCAAACTACCCTGAAAAAAGTAAAGTTGCCACTGTTGTTCCCCTTGTTCTAACAGCAGTTTCCCTGTGGCTTGTTTCTGGCTGAGTACAGCCAGAGTATGGGACAACATTTTGTATCCTATTGCAGTAGCAGACATATCAACTCGCATCCCCTGTACTCTGTTTGTACCATTATATAGTTGCCGAGTTGTGAAAGATAACAGTAATATTACTGAATTTGGGTTAATAAAAACAACTAATTCTGCGCATTCAACCCTGTCAGGGAGTGATTCCCCTCGGGAGTTTTAGCCCCGAGGATACAACGCCTCTTTGCACTATTAACTAATAACTAAAATCGCGGTTTTGACTGAGAACTAATTCCCCTCGCTATCTTTGGAAGGTACTGGATCGTAACCCCCCGGATGAAAAGGATGACAGCGCAAAATCCGCTTAACCGCCATCGAACCGCCGCGGGCAGCCCCAAATCTTTCTATTGCTTCGATCGCGTATTGGGAACAAGTTGGCTGAAATCTACAGGCGTTAGGCAGGTAAGGAGAAATCCCCATTTTGTAGCCTCTAATTAATCCAATCAACAATATTTTCACAATTTTTACCTCAGCACTAGATGAGATTAATAGCAAAATGTCGTCCCGTAGCCTCGATCGTAACTTTGCCAGTCAAATCTCCCGATTGTGCGATCGCGCCTCAAATGCTTCCCAGAGTTCCGCCAACATTTCCAGCGCCAATTATACCTGTTTTCTTTTTGCCTCTTGGATACCTAAAGCACAATTTGAGGAGATAATATGGTACTTGTCTCTGAGTTTGCTACTTGACCGATACCTAAAAAATTACCATCTCGATCGTAAACCTGCAACGGATAGGGAGGTTGTGGTATTGGGTTGTCGGGGGGATTGTTCGTACTGTCTTCCTGTCCCCCTACGGGCGTTTCGGGAATTGGGAGGCGCTGTCCTTGAAACCAGCGTTTGGTATATTCAGGCGAAAGGACGATCGCCCCTAAATGTCCCAAAACCGCCGATGGCAAAATCGGGCAGAATTTATTCTGCTGCAATTGCAGTTCTAATTGTTCAAAACTGAGACTTTCCTCGATCGAAAAACCGCTACTTTCGGTGCGAGTCAAACAAGCCAAAGTACCGCCTGCATTCAACAGTGCGCCCAAATCCCGCGCGATCGCCCGAATGTAAGTACCGGCCCCGCAGGCGATCGACAAATCCAATTCAGGAAAATCCCCCGATCGCCAATCCAAGATTTCCAGCCTAAAAATCTCAACTTTCCTAGCAGTAACTTCGACATTTTCGCCTTTTCTTGCTAACTCGTAAAGGCGTTTTCCTCCCACCTGCACCGCACTAAAACTCGGCGGAAATTGCTCGATTGTTCCTAGAAATTTTGGCAGTGCAGCTTGCACTTTGTCCAAACTCAAATCTGGTACCGGTCGAGAATGGATAATTTCTCCTTCTAAATCGTCTGTAGCAGTAGTTAAGCCAAACCGAATCGTGCCTCGGTAAGCTTTATTGTGTTGCAGAAATTGCAGCAGTCTGGTTGCTTTGCCGAGGGCGATCGGCAAAACGCCAGTCACAGCAGGATCGAGGGTTCCTCCGTGTCCGACTCGCTTGAGTTTCAATAGCCGGCGCACTCGCCCCACGCAGTCGTGAGAGGTCATGCCCGCAGGTTTGTTGAGATTGAGAAAACCGTCAGTAGTCATTAGGAAGTTCGGCAACGGATTTTGTAACGGATGTAACGGATATAACGGATGTCAGGAAGAAGGAAGAAGTAAGCAGGAAAAAGGAAGATGAAAAGTTTGGAGATGGATTTCCTTCGCATCGCGAAAGCTAACGTTACTTGCAACGCAAAAGCGGTTTTGAGTTAAAAATTTCAACATTGAAAACTTAAAACTACAAACTACCCACCAGCCTAATTATTAATTTCCAATTCCCAATTCCCAATTACCTATTACCTATTAAAGAATAAAGTCTGCCTGACTGATAGAAGCGCGGGCAACTCCGAATAAAGTAGCGAGAATTTCCTTGGTGTCTGTAAGCTGAATAATTGTACTCGGCGAAGTTCCGGCCCCAGCAGAAATGGTGAGTTCGCCAAAAGTAAGGCCGGCAGCCAAGCGAATTTGATCTGTACCATCAGTAAAATCTGTAATCACATCCCCGTCTGCCAAACGCCCGATCGCAAAAGTATCGTTTCCGGCGCCGCCAGTTAAAGTATCTATGCCGCGATCGCCCGATAAACAGTCATCGCCGATGCCACCAAACAGCGAGTCATCGCCGGCACCCCCAAAAAACGTGTCATTACCCGCGCCGCCCAACAAAGTATCGGTGTCTTGGTTGCCAAACAGCAAATCATTACCCTCGTCGCCCAGCATTGAGTCAGAACCTTTCCCGCCGTAGAAAGTATCGTCCCCCACGCCGCCCAAAACGCTGTCGCGGCCGGCACCGCCGAACAGTATGTCATTGCCAGCGTCGCCCAGCAGTGAGTCATCGCCGTCGCCACCGTAGAGGGAATCGTTTCCCCCTAAGCCCAAAATGCTGTCAGGGCCACCCAAACCGAATATCAAGTCAGCGCCCGCACTACCCCTGAGGGAGTCCGGGCCGCTGGTGCCGCGAGTGCCTCCAGGTGCCCCTCCGGGACTGGTACCGCTGC
>JAICRN010000592.1 GCA_025937335.1 Microcoleus sp. TY_ISSM_2_bin.22 | reverse complement strand
TGTCGCCGTTAAATTTCACTAAAAGATTGCGCCGGATTTGATAGCTATCTTGGACGAGGCGATTAGTCTCTTGCGGGGAAGGGGTAAATTCGACGTTAAAGACGGGGGAAATTTGCTCGACGATCGGGATTGCTTCGGATGCCGCATAATTGTTGAAAGAGATCAGAATATTGCCTGCCCTCTCTACGTCAAAGACAGAACCGATCAGCAAGTGCAGTTTGCATCCCATGCTGTGCCCCATGCCGTAAACCGGGAGATAGGAAGATTTGAGCAATTTAGTGGCGCGCAGGCGATCGAGAGCATTTTCAAATTTGTTGAGGACATCGCGGGCGATCGCAATATGATCCAAAGTATTGACAAACGGCGTTGCTACTACAAGATATCCTTGCTTCCCCAAAGCTTCTAACAGCCAGCGATAAGTGAGTTGCGGTGCTGTCGCCACAAATGCACCGCCGAGAAAATGTACGATCGCGATCGGTCTTGAAGGAATTAATACCCAGTTACCAGAAATTTCTTGCCAGTCCATAAATTCAATCTAATTCCAAATAAAAAGGCGATCGTCTTCTGAAGGTATAAGGCAGAACTTTTTGTAATTTTTTGCTTTTACTTTCTGCCTCAAAAATGGCTTGGCTACCCATTTTTTCATTCAAAAAACTTGGCTCTTTACTTATATATGATATTTAGTGTAACTGTTTTGGCGGCAAATAGCACGGGGGCGATCGCTGTTATTTCTGCCCTGTATAGGGTTGAAGCTGGCGGCCGAATAAATCAAAGCTGACATCCGATCGCGACTTTCAAAAATTTTTATATCGTTTCCCATCGCACGGCGGCAAGCCGCTGTAGTTGTTATTGCGGGTAATTGACCCGACAGGATATGAACAGTCAAATACCACTCAAAACCCGAAGAAGGCCTATTAACGAGCCCCTGCGCGATCGGCTTTGATGCGGCTTGATTGGCGTCACCTAGTTTCTGGGAGCATCTCAATCAAAGCAGCCCAGCTATAAATTGGAGTTTTGAGGCTCTCTTGCTGCGAGGAAAGAGTCAGAAGGCAGGAGGCAGAATAAGTGTTTTTACAAATATGAGATGCTCCTTAATTTCTTGACTAAAACCTGCATAAAAATATCAGCTCCTTGAGGATAACCCCCCGCATTCAGAAACTCGCGGGGGGTTTAATTCTGCCGAATTACTGATGCCTTCTGCCGTTTGATGACTCAGCTTCTCGTGAACCTTCATCCATTTCCACTTGTTCAGAGTAGCTTGAGGATTGAGCACTGTGGTAGCGAGGCCGTAAACAATAGTCGGCAAAACCTCCCGATTTAAAAAACTTTGCCCCAGCTTTCTCATGTAGTGCAGTGCCAAAACTTCTCGGAATTTGTTAATCTTTTTCAAAAGGGGCAAATTCTTAAAGCGTATCTGTTCGTACTCGTGGAGTGATAACTCTTTTTCTCCCCGCAAGCGCCGCAGTTGGTTTTCCTTGACACAATCTGAAGCTATGCGCTTTTTCAGCCAGTGCTTATCCGTGAGAGATTTCCCTCTAATTCGATAATTTCCCAGCGGTTCTGTCGCCGCTAGCAAGCCGTACTTTTGAGCAAGTTTGGTAAATAACTCTGTATCTTCTCCTACCTCCCAATCTTCTGCAAATCCACCTTCTTTGAGAAGAATGGAGCGATCGACTACAACAGAAGACGGGAAAACCCAAGGGCTTTCGCCTGTCTCCTTAATCGCCTGCATTTCTGCTTTAGTTGTAGGATAGGTGGGAATGTAACTCAACTTGTTGCCGCGCTTGTCTAAATACCGCAAAGCGTGAGCCACAGCTTTGACTTCGGGATTGTCTGCGAGCATCTTCAAACAAACTTCTAGCTTGTTGATTTCCCAGGTATCGTCGCTGTCGATAAACGCTACATACTCGCCCGTTGCCCGATATATCATTAAGTTTCTCGCCTTAGAAACCCCGTAATTTTGAGGATTCCGGAAGTATTGAATTCTCGAATCTTGTTCCGCCAGTTTAGCGGCAACTTTGTTAGTAGCGTCAGTAGAGCAGTCATCAACAATTAAAATTTCTAGATTCTTGTGGGTACCATTGAGTACGGAGGCAACTGTCTCGGCCAGAGTGTCGGCAGCATTGAAGGCAGGAATGATTACGCTGACTTTTTGGCTGTTCATAACTTGCATTAGGTGTGGTTTGGTAGTTGTTCGCCGAAGTATAGTCTATAAGCAGACACTCTGACTCATTTACGTGCAAGTACCTGTAGTCAGGAAACTTGCCTACATACTGCCAATATAACAGGCTTACTTACCTAAGTGTTATCTACCATAAGGGGGGGACACGTGTTAGGAGAGGGAGTGCAGACTATTGGGCGACAATTTTTCTGACACACAAGCCTCGGCTGCGAAGCATTGACGGTTTTGTCGGGGGATTGAAGTTTTCCTAAAGTCGATCGGATATTTTTGCTTTAATCGGACTTACCCAGAGAAACCAGGCATCCCCCAAAATTGTTGGTTTGACAACTAGATATCTACTAATAAACCGACTTTATGACTCAGAGCTAGTCCGGTTAACCGCTGATAATAAAATTGTTTTATATCCGCCTTTTTTTGACTAAAAAATACTTTTATTACTCACTCAAAACCTAATTTAAGTTATTTCAATAAACTCGATATCAAAAGTTAGTAATTCCTATTTGATTAATTGACTAGCTCGCCGCATAAATACTCAATAAAACTTTTTCTTGTCTGCTATTATTTTCAGAATAAAATCAACAATCTAAAATTTATACTGATTTTTTTTGAGGTTTTCTCAACAGAATTATTCTACGTTCATCAGCTTTGTTGAGATGAGTGGTTTCTAAATAAAGATGCTTTTTCAAACTTATTGAATGATTAAGTTGCCATAAGCTGTCCCTCATTTCTCTGTTTTTTGGTCCGCGAGAGCCTCCTAGGGTCAAATGGTTTCCCAGTCTGCCATAACAGGTAATTTATCTGCGGTTGAACTCAGTACCGCTAGATATTAGGGAAGACAAGCATAAAATTATACTGTAAAAAATCCACGAATCACCTGTAAAAAATGTTCCCCAAGTTCTTGAGCAAAGTGCGAATTTATACTTGTTGCCTAACAGTCTTGGTTTTGGGCGGCTACCAACAGCAGCTACAGCCAACCTTGCAGCAGCAGCGCAGCAAACAGGGAATGGCTGTTTCGGCTCACCCTCTGGCGAGCGCTGCGGGGCTGACCATGCTGCAACAGGGAGGCAATGCAGTGGATGCGGCGGCTGCTACGGCTTTGGCGATTTCGGTGGTGGAGCCTTTTTCGGCGGGTATCGGCGGCGGGGGTTTTTTGCTGCTGCGGCGGGCGGAAACGGGGACTGTGCAAGCGCTGGATTTCCGGGAACGAGCTCCGAAACGGGCGGCGCGGGATATGTACCTCGACCAGCAAGGTAAGGTGCGCCCAAGGGCAAGTCGGGACGGGCATTTGGCGGCGGGGATTCCGGGTACTGTTGCTGGACTTTATACGGTACACCGCGAGTACGGTAAGTTGCCTTGGGCCCAGGTGGTGGCGCCGGCGATCGCCCTGGCTGAAAAAGGTTTTCCGGTAAGTTCGCGGTTTACCGCAGCTACCAAGCAACGACAGGATGTGCTCAAAAAAAACCGGGCGGCGCGGGATGTTTTTACTCGCGGTGGCATTTTATACCAGCCGGGGGAGCTTTTGGTGCAGCGGGATTTGGCGCGCACATTGCGGCAGATTGCAGAAAATCCGCAAAGTTTTTATACCGGGGACATTGCGCGGGCGATCGCCGCCGACATGGCTAAAAACGGCGGCATTATCACTCTGGAAGATTTGAAAAACTATACGCCGAT
>JAICRN010000793.1 GCA_025937335.1 Microcoleus sp. TY_ISSM_2_bin.22 | reverse complement strand
TAGGTGGGGTCGCCTTTGAGACCTTGGGCTAAGCTGCGATCGCCCGCAGGGTGCGAAGCCAAATATTCGCTAACGATGATGTCGTTACCCAAGGCATCTTTAGCTGTCACTCCGCCACCAACTGCCCCACTCGACGGAGGAACAAAATATTGGACAACCGGATAGAGTGCGCCGAGTGCAACACCTGTGACTGTACCGAACGTCAGCAAATTCATAAATTGGCGACGCCCCATATCGGGGACATCGGGATTTCCAGCAGAAGATTGAGCCATGACCTGCCTTTACGGTTTTAAGTTACGTTTGTTTGTTAGCTGTTAGCGAACCTGTACGTGCAGAGGAAGGAGGATAATTGCCGTTAATCTGCTCGCACAAATTTTAGGCCGCGAAAATTCCTTTTAAGAATGCGCCTTCCAGCCTTTATTAGAGTATTATTACATTTTTTGAACTTTGTCTTTTATTGTTTAAGGAATTAACTCAGGAGCCACCATGACGGGTCAGGATTTACACCAGCTATTGCTTGAGAAATGGGGAAAATCTTACGATATCAGATTGCGGCGGACACGGGGCAAGATTTTTGTCCAAGTTATGTGGAAGTATCTCGAACAGGCGTCTTTTCCGATGACGGAGGCTGATTATTTCGAGCATTTGGAGGCGGTGGCCAATTACCTCAACGCTTGGGGGACCACCGAACAGGTGAAAGAGTATATCGCCACTACCCGCGAGCGCCCCCGCTTGGGCAAAGCTGTCAGCGTTCCGTTAGATTTGGGTGAAAGAGCCTCGGAGTGGTTGCTAGACGAGTTTTGATCCGTCAGTCGATTTTAGATTTTAGATTTTAGATTTTAGATTGACTCCACAGCCGGAAACAGGGGGCGTTCCCTAAAGTTTTGTGTCCGGCAGCGGCTGGATTTTGCGATCTCAAAGTCCCGAAAATCGATCGGCGAACTTGTGGGCCGACTTGCAGGCGTTAACGAATCAACCTGTCGCGCATCTAATTTACACAGTTGTTGTGATTGAAACCGTGAGGGTGGCGGTCTTTCCGGTGCGCCCCCTGCTGTTGGATTTAAATGCCGCAACAGTTTGTGAGGGTTTTTTAATTTTGGGCGATCGGACTTGCGACGCTGACCAAAATCATCGGAACCAATTTCTGTCAACAATTTCACATACAATGAGTGTCAGATATCTTGTGAAATTTAGGAGAATGTTGTAATGGGTGTTGCAGTTGGAATGGTTGAAGTCTTAGGATTTCCCGCTGCCGTAGAAGTTGCAGACTCAATGGTGAAAGCAGCCCGAGTTACTTTAGTTCGCTATGAAAAGATAACCCGTGCTTACTGGACAATTATAGTTCGAGGAGATATCTCTGAAGTCCAAGCAGCCGTTGCTGCTGGAATTGAATCAGTTAAAAAGGTCGATGGCGGAAAGTTGCTATCGTATCACATAATTGCTCGTCCCCACGAGAATCTCGATTACATTTTGCCGATCGGCTACACTCCCGAAGTAGAACAGTTCCGAATGTAGTCAAAGTTTTGACAAAACTTTGGTGTTGAATTTTAACTTTTAGTAAATATAGAGGCGCGGGCGATCGCGTCTCTATATTTTTTAGCAGCAAGTCGAGCGATCTTTCTAGCGATCTTTCTGTGGAGTTTTTAGCGCCCTAAAAGCTTCACCAAACCAACTCCGCCAAAATACAAGCCGAGCACCGCACCTCCTAAATGACTTTGTGTTAAAGGGTCAGTAGAAGGCGTTAACACCGCTCCCACAATTGCCGCTCCCAAGACTACATACCGCCAGCCGGAGAGCATTTGGTTGGAAGAAGCTATGCCCAAAAC
>JAICRN010000529.1 GCA_025937335.1 Microcoleus sp. TY_ISSM_2_bin.22 | reverse complement strand
TCGGGAAGACAACCACAGCGCTGCACTTAGCTGCTTACTTGCAGACCAAAGCACCCGCGTTGTTGGTAGATGGCGACCTCAACCGCAGTGCTTTAGATTGGGCGGCTCGCGGTTCTCTCCCCTTCAAAGTGGTCGATGAAAAACAAGGCGTGCGATATGCCAGGGATTACGAACATATCGTCATCGACACGCCAGCACGACCAACCCCAGAAGACCTGAAAACTCTAGCAGAAGGGTGCGATTTGCTGATATTGCCCAGCTCTCCCGATGCTATGGCACTAAGCGCTATGCTGCAAATGGTAGAAGCTCTCTATTCTCTGCAATCCAATTACCGCATTTTGCTTACGGTCATCCCGCCCGCTCCGAGTAAAGTCGGGGCTGAATCTCGGGCAACAATCGAAAAAGCAGGATTGCCCATTTTCAAGTCTGATATAAGGAGGCTAGCAGTATTTCAAAAAGCTGCCCTCGCCGGGGTGCCTGTAAACGCGATCAAAGACCCTTATGCTAAAGCTGCTTGGGGGTGCTACACCGCTGTTGGAAAGGAAATACTGCCATGAGCCGCTTTGATGATTTACTAAAAGCCAAGAAACTCAAGCCCGGTGAACCCGACCTTTCTCCCAGCACCGCGCTATCCAAAAGCAAAGACCCCAACTTTGTCCGCACAACCGTTTATCTGCCCAAGCTTCTGCACCGCCAACTTAAATCCGCAGCAGCGCAGTCCGGCCAGGAAATGAGCGAGCTGGTGGAAAAATCGGTGGCTCAATACCTCCAAAAGTTCAATCCTGACGACAGCATCTAAACATTTAGATGTTTGAATGGTTAGATGCTGAAAGGGCGTCAGCTCGCAAAAACCCGTAGCTCAATACATACAACCATTCAATAACGGCGGGCATCCGAAACATTTAGATGTTCAAACAGTTAAACATTTGAACATCTAGAAAAGTAAAAGTCCAGACTAGCGGTCGAGTCGAGGCTAGTCAAAGGTTATAGGATTGAAGCCCAAAAATAAAGCTAACAAAAAAGCCCCAAGCATCGCTTGGGGCTAATAGATTATTCTTCGTCGTCGTCCTCCTCATCAATATCAATCATCCCCTCCACCAATTTGCTTCGGTCAAAGCTCCTGAGTTCTTTTTCAACAATGCGCGGGGTAAAATCGAGAGCTGGTTGCATGATTTTAACCTTGTCGCATAAGTTGTAGTGTTTCCTTTTAGTTTCCTCGCTGTGTCCCATTGCTAAAACTGAAGCTTGTTTTTCTGCTTCTGATAGACCAATCTCTTGACTGTAAGTTTCAAACGAGTGACGCAACTTGTGGGGAGACATTGGAATTGCGGCAAATCGCCAAAAAATATGTTTAACTTTTTTTCCAAAACTTGACGAATTCAGAAGTTTTCCATTTTTGTCTTGGAGAAATAGAAAATCATGTTTCTGCTCTTTAACCAAAATCTTACGCCACTTATTAATCCACCTTTCAAGATAATCATAAAATCGGGTGCCATCTGGAAAAGTTATATTGTTTAGAGGAATGGCAAGTTCTCCGTAGGTGTCCATTGTTTTGTAGTCTTCAGGCCAAAGATAATACTGAGCATCATTAGGATTTTTCATCTTTTCTACTGGCACAAGTAACCCATCTTGAAATCCGCCCTTGACCAAACTTTTACCGATTTCTGCCTGATAATATTCCTTGGCTCGTCGCGGAGGACAAGAAACCATCAGAGCAATAATGATAAATCTTTGGAAAGACCTCGCAATCCCTGTATCCATCCGGGGAATTTTGTCAATTTGAGGCCGTCCACCCCTGAAGCGGTTACTTCGTTGATAATGTTTCACCTCAAGAGTTGCTTCAAAGCGAGCTTTTTCTAAAACCTCTATAATTTGAGGATAGGGAACAACTAGAGAGCGCTTCTCACTTTTTGTTTTAGCTTGTTTTCGACTCTCTCTTTCATGAATGCGACGGCGGGCCTTAAGAACATTAATTAAGGGAATTTTATCAAAAGTATCTCGACTCTTCAAATCCTCTGAGCTAACCTGCCCATAATAAGTGAATTTGGCAAGGTTAATAATGGCGTTGTAGTTCTGAACTACTGACGCAGGACTAACATTTCCCCACTCCACGTATTTCTCAATTAAGTCACCGGCTTCTTTACCCAGTTCCTCAGATGTCTCCTGGGCCACTCCTTCTTTGTACATCCTTACCTTGAGAGCGTTCAAATGTCCCTCCTCTAAGCACTCGGTAAGCTTGAACTTCATTTGAATAAAAGGCACAACTTTGGCTAGCCTCACGTCTGCTAAACTGAGCTTCTTCTTCCGAAACATCCAGCCAAGTAATCGACAGATGTGTTGTACATCTGCTTCCACTGTTGGATGCTTAACTCTTAACTTTTTCTCCATGAACTCAGCGAATTCCATAATTTCTCGGTCAAATTCGGGATTGGCTAAATACCAATTTGGTTCCATCTGAACAAATGCAACATAGAGCATGGATAAGCCAACCGGAGATAAAACCCATCGCCAATTCAGCCAAATTTTTCCCACTTGGTCTTTAGGAATAGAGATAAAATCGGTGTCCAAACATCCAAGCCGTACAGTTTCGCTAGATGTTCGCAATCCGGCACTAAAATCTTTCATATCCTCACGCTTTCTACCTCCAGGTGCTTCCTTGAGGCAGTAAATAAGTTCAAGGTTTTCCGGATCTGATTGGAGCCACTTTCGGGAAACGGCAAATTTTACCATATTATTTAGGTGAAACTTGAGCTGTTTTCGCTTGTCAGTTTTTTCCCAACCTTGCTCGTCAAAGAAATGTTCCGCATTTTGCAACACAATTTTTAGATCGGAAATTGGTCGTTGTTTGAGAAAAGAGAGCGCATTTGCCCTTTCCCCTTCAGTGGCTCGCTCCTTCTGAGGAACTGGTCCACCTAAATATGGAGCGATTACGCGCATTATGACCGTGTAAGTCATCGCGATGTACTTAGGAGACTTAGACTCTAGTTCCCTTAAAAACTTCTGGCAGAACTCTCGTAAGTTCTGGGGCGGCGCTTCTGGTAATTCTTTCTCATCCACAGGAGTGGGAATTGGGTTAGAATTAGTGATAACTCTATGACCGCGATGAGGGAGGATTGTATAGGATGTGTCTTGACCTGTTGGTGGCTTTTGTTCGTCCATATGAACTCCTGTGTTATGGCGTAAGGTTTGCAGATGATAAAATCTTATATGTATTATATAACTTTATCGACGTTGTGAGCGCTGTCCGACTTTGGTATGGACGGCGAAAATATGTGTACGAACCCACTAATCCTGTCGGGCAATGACGGAAAAACCCTATCTGTGATTGAGTTGTAGAGCTTTGACACAGACAGCTCTTTCTGGAAAAGTTAGATAGTGACCGTTATATAGCTATCTAACCTCGAATTTTACAGCGTTTATAGGTATAAACCAAAATTATATAAGTCAAGGAGTGTAGCGTTTGGTATTTTTCCCACTCTAGTGGTTATATAAGGGATTTGACGCCTGGATAATTTCAAAAAACTACTAATTTGGTTTATAGGCATAAACAAAGGAATTGAATAACAAGGAATCTGGGAAATGAAAAAACCAAGAAAAAAGCAAAAAAATGAGCGGCCAGAATATTCAATAAAGCAAGCGCATCCGGGGCAGCAATGCCTCCGTAATGTACCAATTCTTTACAACGAAAAGAAGCAGCCAATATCCCTTACTCTGACTCCCACTGCGATTACAAAACTCACAGACTTAGCGTTAATGATTGGAGATTCTCGCAGCCAAATTCTTGAACAGTTGTTGAGAAATATTACGCCGATACAAGCAAAAAGAATTATTGGCAAAAATCCTGAGTAAAATAAGGTGTGCTGCGCCGAGCGAATTTGAATTTGTGTAGTTTTGGAGACAAGCTTATAGAGAGTAATTATGAGCGCTCCGAGCTACCACATCAAGCCGATCGCCCGTTTGGATTGCAGGCAAAGTCACGGATTTTAAGTTTTAAATTTTAGATTGTCGGCTGCGACGCCAGTAGCGGCTGAAATTGCTGCTGCTCGCTCGGCTCAACATTAGACTGGCAAAGCTTGTTCAAGGACAAAGCGTGAGCAACTATCGGCTAGTCGCTCGTACTCCACAAATTGCACCTCGCCAACAATCGTGTAAGAAATTTATGTTACTGGCTCTATCGCTTCTAGCCGTAGGAAATATAGGCGGCCGGATGTGTCACCTGCGACGATTGTGACGCCATCGGGTGCAATGGCGCAACAGGCGATTGGGCGTAAGCGTGTTTATTGATGCCTACATCAGTTTGATTTTGAGGCAAAACGAGGACAACTAGCCACAAGTCACTGAAACCCGACAATTTTGTGTGGTT
>JAICRN010000015.1 GCA_025937335.1 Microcoleus sp. TY_ISSM_2_bin.22 | reverse complement strand
TTAATCTCCTGCGTTCTCTCTTTTTTCACAATCAAAGTCACATTGCCATCTCTGACAACTACCACATCCTCTAAACCAATGGTGACAATCACCTCGTTCTCATCGGCTGCATAGAAAATGCCGCCTTTGGTGTCAATTCCGACGTGTTTTGCTAACTCCACATTCGGTTTGTCTCCTTGCAGCAAACGACCGATCGCATTCCAATCTCCCAAATCGTCCCAGCTAAAGCCTACGGGCAGAACACAGGCTTTTTGCGTCTTCTCCATCAGCGCGTAATCGATGCTAATTTTGGGTAATTCCGAGTACGCCTGCGCGCCTTTTGCTTCCAAAGCTGCCATCATTTCCGGTACATGATTTCGCAATTCTGTCAAGACTGTTCCAACTCGAAAGACAAAAATTCCGCCGTTCCAACTAAACTTGCCGCTGGCTACAAATTCTTCAGCAGTTGTACGATCGGGCTTTTCGGTAAACCTCGCCACCCGATAGGCCGGAAAACCCCCAAAACTGCCAATTTCCTCACCTTGTTCGATGTAGCCGTAGCCCGTGGAAGCATAACTCGGCTTGACTCCCAAAGTGGCGATCGCATCCTGATTTTTCGCCAACTCGGCCGCCGCTTCCAAAGTCTTGACAAACTCCTCCGGTTCCCCAATCCAGTGATCCGCCGGGAAAAAACCCACCACCGCATCCTCACCGTAACGCTTCGCAGTTTCTATAGCAGTCCAGGCCACCGCCGGCGCAGTATCCCGGCCCTCCGGTTCCGCCAGCAAATTCTCAGGAGGCAGCAGCGGCAACTGTTCGCGGACTCCCGCCGCCAACATTTCCGACGTTACCACCCACAAATCGTCCCAACCGTTACCTAATGTTAATAGTCTTTCTGCAGTTGCTTGCAGCAAACTCTTACCGCTACCGTCGAGACTCAAAAACTGCTTGGGCCGCTGCTTGCGACTCAGCGGCCAGAAACGTTCGCCTTTACCGCCGGCCAGAATCACAGGAATTAAGGTTCTACTCATTGTTTAAAGTTTAAACTGTTCACATCTATTTTGCCTTTAATCCGTAGGACACGGCATTGCCGTGTCCTTACCCGTAGCTTAATTTTTAATTCTACCTTCTCTCTTCTGCTGTCACTTTGTCAATCCAATTAATGTGACGATAAATGTAGGGTGCGACCGGGCGCACCTTACCCAATATAAGACAAAAAACTCTGTTAAGGCATCCTTGAAAATTGCTATAGTAACTAGCAATTAGCCATTACCTATTACTTCGATAATTCCACGTTAAGTTCGTTTACGACGCGGCGTTTGAGGGGGATTGATTGTTCTCTAGGCAGCAAGTCAAATACTTTCCGAAAGGCATCGTCTACCTGTTCAAACGGTATTTGTCCTTTTTCGTTAAAAACTACTTTTCCCGATTGGTCGAGGATAACAGTTTGAGGTACGAAACCTTCGTAATAATGGCTTGGTTCGGTGAGTTTTGGTGACGGTTGCGGAGGCAAAGAGTCAATTGTTACGGGGATAAAATCGGCTTCGCGTCCGTAAAATTCCTGGAGTTGAGAGACGACGATTGCGTATTGCTTGGAGTCGCTGCTGTCGTCAGTGTAAAACACTAACAATACGGGTTTATGGCGTTTGAAAGAATCTGCAATCTTGACTTTAGGAGGAACTAGGGAACCGTTGCCGGCGTAGAGGGCAAATATTGTACCGTCAAAGCGATCGTCGTTGAGATTTGCCAAAGCTGGCGCAGTGCCGCTCAACATTATCAAGCTAAGTGCGATCGCCACTGTTAACAGACTCGCTGACAAGATTCGCCTCAGCAAGCGGATGCCAGAAGCAGCAGTAACAATTGATTTTTTGTTCTCAGGAAATATCATAGGTTGTTGGCAGTTGCTGTAAGGAAAGCGAAATCAGATGCAAAAACTTTCCTAAGTTTATCAGCAAAATGTATACAAAGGTTGGTGAGTAGGTTAAAGTAGTTTCGGCTCGACGATCGTAAATTGCTGATAGTGGCGATCGACAAGACAATTCTACTGACCGAAGAGCACCATTTGCGATCTGCTTTTCAGGGGCGCAGTCGGAGTTCCCACCCCACAATAAAATTTATTTGTAGGATGGGCTTCTAGCTTCCCACAAGGGTGCAAAATCTTAAATCCAATTGATAACTAGAAACTGACAACTGGGAATTCACAACTAATGATAGCTTTGCTTGACGCACTCCTGGGTCAAACGCCCGCTGCTGATGTTTCCGGGCCCGCTCAAATCAATCTAGTGCAGGCCATTGTTTTAGGAATTGTACAGGGATTAACAGAGTTTTTGCCCATCAGCAGCACCGCTCATTTGAAGGTAGTGCCGATCGCCCTGGGATGGGGCGATCCGGGGGTTGCTTATACTGCTGTAATTCAGTTAGGCAGTATTGTGGCAGTGCTTTGGTATTTCTGGAAAGACTTGACAACTATCACTTTGGGTGCAGTTGAAGCCGTGGTGCAGCGCGACTACAAATCCCATGAGTTTCAAATGGCGCTGGGGCTTGTTTTGGGAACAATACCTATAGTATTTTTTGGGCTGCTAATCAAGGCATTGATTCCAGATTTTGACAACTCGCCGCTGAGAAGTTTGACCAGCATTGCCATTGCTTCGATCGTCATGTCGCTGCTGTTAGCAATAGCAGAAAAAACTGGCAAGCGCAATCGCACTTATGAAAAGTTAACTGTCTCAGACGGCATTTTTATGGGATTAGCTCAAGCAATAGCCTTGATTCCGGGCTGTTCGCGATCGGGTTCCACTTTGACAGCAGGATTGTTCATGGGATTGGAAAGATCCGCCGCCGCGCGGTTTTCTTTTTTATTGGGAATTCCGGCAATTACTGTGGCTGGATTAGTCGAATTAAAGGGTGCTTTGGGAGAAGGAATCAGCGATGCTGGAGTTGCAGCTTTGATAGTGGGCACGATTTCGGCATTTGTGTTTTCTTATTTGTCGATCGCGTGGCTGCTCAAGTTCCTGCAAACTCAAAACACGTGGGTGTTTGTGTGGTATCGGCTGGCTTTTGGCGTGGCTATTTTAACCGCGATCGCAGGTGGGGCAGTGCAAAATATCTAAAAGATAAATCCGATAGCAGTAGGAGCGGCTCATGTCGCTCTTAACTCAGTCTAATTAATAACTATAACGCCCAATTACCCTTGATTATATTCTCAACTTGCTCGACGAACTATAAACCTTAAGATTAACAGCATCTATTGATACAGTTAAAAATAAATTTAGATAGGGACGATTTAGATAAAATGTGCGTGCCGCTAAGGAGAAAGTCCGAAGATTTGTTTACCCCTTTTTTTCTTTGATTTGAGCTTGACACTTTTCTTTTATCTACACAACTCATTCACTTGTCCCATAGTAAGTAACGAAAATACGAAAAAAAATTAACATGACTTACCCACAGACTCTACCTGTAGGGTGCGCATTGCGCACATTACCACTACAGATATTGTAAAAAATGATTCCTGGCGTAAGTCCTAACAGTCCTGGACGCACGCTTACCAAAAAAAACCGATCATTGTCATATTCGAGCGTAAGCTGTTCTACATTTAAATTGTTTGTTAAAAAACAATCAAATTCTTGTGGGGTGGGCGTCCCGCCCGCCCTCAACATACAATTTAAATGCGCGACAGCTTATATGACTAAATTACGTGCAGAGACCGGGTTTTTGCGTCCAGGACTGTCCTAATTAAATTATCTGAGTATGATAATGTTTCATTAGAACTCAGACTCCTTAAAGAAGTCTGGCTTCTAAGTATTCTCTTTTTTAGCGATTAGTAGTGCGATCGACCTTTGGAAAGTTTTGCAGTTTATTGCAGTTTCCTCAGATTGTTAATGGCTTTTTCATAGTTATCTTTATCACCTTGCTGCTGAAATAAGTCTGCTGCTTTCTGAAAGTCTTGCATCGCCCCGGGCTTGTCTCCCCCTTCATTGCGGGCAATTCCCCGGCTCAAGTAGGCAACAGCTAAGTTAGGATTGATTCGCAAAGCTGCGTTGTAATCGGCTACAGCACTTTGCGTGTCTCCTAAACGAAAGCGGCTAACGCCCCGGTTTAAGTAGGCATCGGCCAAGTTAGGATTAATTTGCAAAGCTCGATCGTAATCAGCAAGTGCACCCTGGCTGTCTCCTAAATCATCGCGAGCATTTCCCCGATTCGTGTATGCTTCGGCAGAGTTAGGATTGATTCGCAAAGCTTCGTTAAAATCGGCTACAGCACCCTGATTGTCTCCTGATAAATAACGGATAATCCCCCGGTGGTAGTAAGCAAGAGCATCGTTAGGATTAATTCGTAAAACTTCGTTGAAATCGAGGATCGCACCTTGCTTGTCTCCTAACTCAGAGCGGGCAATTCCCCGATTGCCGTAGGCTTGGAATAAGTTAGGATTAATTCGTAAAGCTTCGTTGAAATCGAGAATCGCACCCTTTTTGTCTCCTAAAACAGAACGGATACTCCCCCGGTGGTAGTAAGCAAGAGCATCGTTAGGATTAATTCGTAAAACTTCGTTGAAATCGAGGATCGAACCCTGGTTATCTCCTAACTCAGATCGGGCAAGTCCTCGGTTGCCGTAGGCTTGAAATAAGTTAGGATTAATTCGTAAAGCTTCGTTGAAATCAGCTACAGCACCCTGGTTGTCTCCTAATTTAGAGCGCAGCATTCCCCGGTTGTTGTATGCAGAAGCATAGTTAGGATTAATTCGCAAAGCTTCAGTGTAATCAGCTACAGCACCCTTGTTGTCTCCCAAACGATAGCGGGTAACTCCCCGGTTGTAATAGGCTGAGGCATCGTTGGGATTAATTCGTAAAGCTGCGTTGTAATCGGCGAGTGCACCTTGGCTGTCTCCTGAGTCATCGCGGGCATTGCCCCGGCTGGTGTAGGCTTCTACATAGTTAGGATTAATTCGCAAAGCTTCGTTGAAATCGGCTACAGCACCCTGATTGTCTCCTAAACTATAGCGGGCATTGCCACGGCTGTTGTAGGCTTCGGCATAATTAGGATTAAGCGCAATTGCTTGAGTGTAAGCGGCTATAGCGCCCTGATAATCTCCTTGTTCATACTTTGCCTCACCCTGAATAAATAAATCTTCAGCTTTTTCCCTTGCCGCCAAATCTGAGTTGCCAATCTTAGCAACGCTGTACTTTTGACTGTTGGTAAACTCTACAACTGTTAAGTCAACTTTTGGCAGTTTTTTCAAGGTAGCCTCAGCATCACTCCCCGGCTTCAGAGTGAATCGCAAAGTCCTAGTCGTACAAGTATCCTCTTGATTAACACCAGCGCACACCACGGGTTCTGCATTCAGAATCCCAGTGTTAATATATTTGAGAGTACCATTGCCCAACAAGCTACTATTTCCCGCACGGCTGGCTTGACAAAATAGCGCAGTTGTGCTTGCAGAAACAACAAACCCTGTCAGGAGTCCCGTCCAGATTTTGAATTTCATAAATATAGATTTTTGATATATATTATCTCACAGCTCAGCTAAATTCCCAACCCCGAACTTACCCTGATTCTGAATCCAGAACGCAACTTGGAATAATTATGAATGCAGAACGCGAACAGCTCAAAATAAGCTACGCTCGCCTCTTCGATACAACGGCAGAAATTTTATTTCGCCACGATCCTTTAGGTATTAATTTTAAATATAATACCGACGAATATCACCCAGAAGTCGGCACAATTCTGCCCCGTCTTGAATCAGCCACATCAGAAAAAGAAGTGCTTCAAATTATTCACGAGGAGTTGATCGAGTGGTTTGATGAAAATATGGCAGGTCCAAAAGAGAAATATGCAGATTCAGCGACGGAGATCTGGTCGGCATGGCAAAAGTTCAAAGCTGGTGACTAAAAGTCAACAACAAGCAGCACAACAAGGCGCTCCACCAGACCGACAGATTATTTGAAAGCTTGCGGTTTTTCGGCCGATGGCACTTCACAAATAGCTATTTTTTCCAGCACAGTGCGGTTGACAAATGGCTGCAATTGTGATATTCGTGTTGACAATATTCAAATATAAAACAAGTTTTTAAACAGGAATTTATCAAAGTTAAAAATGCCAGCGCAAACTTATGAGCGACTTATCAATCCGGCCCGCCCTAATCACCAAAGTTATCCCCGACAGCATCGGCGCCGAAATGGGATTTGAACCCGGAGACTCAATCGTCGCCGTCAACGGTCAAAAACCCCGCGACTTGATTGACTATCAATTCCTGTGCGCCGATGAATTTCTTGAGTTAGAAGTTTTAGATGCTAAAGGCAAAACTCACAAGTTAGAAATAGAAAAAGATTATGACGAAGACTTGGGAGTGGAATTTGAAACGGCTCTTTTTGACGGACTAATTCAGTGCAACAATCGCTGCCCTTTTTGCTTTATCGACCAACAACCACCGGGAAAGCGCGAAACTTTGTATCTCAAAGATGATGACTACCGCCTCAGCTTTCTTTATGGTAGCTATCTCACTCTCACCAATCTGACTCAAAAAGAGTGGGAAAGAATTGAACAAATGCGGCTTTCTCCTCTCTATGTTTCCGTGCACGCTACGGAACCGGAAGTGCGAATTCGGTTGCTAAAAAATCTCCGCGCTGGGAAGATTCTCGAACAAATCAAATGGTTTCAAGAACGCCGCTTGCAAATTCACGCTCAAGTAGTTGTTTGTCCCGGTATTAATGACGGCGAACATTTAGAACGCACTTTGTTAGATTTGGCAAAGTTTCATACCGGAAATATTCCCGCTGTCGCCTCGGTGGCTGTTGTGCCGGTGGGCTTAACTCGCTTTCGCCCAGCCGAAGATGAACTGATTGCAGTAACTGCGGAAAAAGCGCGAGAAGTAATCGAGCAAGTGCAGAAAATTCAAGTGCTTTTAAGTAAAGGAAAAGGCGGCGGAAAAGCTAAAAAGCAGAATTCAAAATCGCGCTGCATTTGGCTGGCTGACGAGTGGTTTTTAATCGCGGGTTTAGATTTGCCGTCGGCTGCTGATTACGAAGATTATCCCCAAATTGGTAACGGTGTGGGTTCTATCCGCCAGTTTATCCAGCAGTTTGAAACTGCTTTTGAGAAGCTGCAACCGATGCAAGTAGAGCCTGCGCGAAAGTTAGTTTGGGTGGTCGGGAATGCTGTAGAAAAAGCTTTTGAGCCGATCGTACAACAACTAAACCAAATTCCCGGCTTGTCCGTCAACATGGCAGCACTGTGCAGCCGCTACTGGGGACAAACTATCACTGTCACGGGTTTGCTCACCGGGCAAGATTTGCTCGAAGCTTTGCAGGGTAGAGACTTGGGAGATGGCATCCTGCTGCCGTCGGTGATGCTAAAACAGGGGGAACCGCGTTTTCTCGACGACATGACCCTCGAACAGCTCGCCAGCTTGCTGAAAACCCGGATTTTGCCGGTTAGCGGAGTAGAGGAACTAATCTCGACGGCGATCGGTCTGGCAACTGCTGAAGTTAAATTCTAAATTTTGAATCGAACATTCAAAAGTTAAGATGAGTATGGTAATTGTGACTTGTAACCGTCGAGTTCAGGCTACAGACTAGAAACTTGAGACCTCAATCTTGCTCTAAAATTGTCTCTAGGATTGCAGAGTAATTAAAAAATTATGCGTGTTTTTCGTCAAATCATCGTAGTCGGAGTGGGCGCTGCAATTACTTTCAGCAACGCCGCACAGAGTGCTTCAGCACAGCCTCCGGCTCCATCTCAGGACAGTTCCGCCCTTAGCAATCAGCTCGAATTAGGGCAGAATATTCGATCGACCTCGAACACAGCGCCAGAATCAGCATCCGATCCCGAACAGTCGATCGCCCTTAACTCCCCAACCTCCAAGTCTCAGCAGCCAGGGGAAGCAAATATCGCATCAACTCGAACCCAGCCCGAGCAAGCATCACAGCCTCAACAGGCTGCTCCGGCTTCCCCATCAACCCTGTCTCAGGGCGGTTCAACGCCTCTAAGAGGTTTGGCACCGACAGGCGCTCAGCAACCTGCCCCGAGCGGCCCCAACAATGTTCCAGTGCCGAGTTTGCCAACATCACCTCCCCGGGGCACTCCGAACGAAAGTTTCCCCCCTCTCCCTCCGAGGGGCATTTTAGAGACTAAGCCTCCGACTTCTCTGGAACCCAACCCGAATCCGCTGCAGTTTCCCACAAAACCCGAGGATGTCACGATCGAGCAAACAGAATCAATTACCTTGCAGCAGGCGATCGACTTGGCGCGCCGCAACAGCCAAACTTTGCAAATCGCCGAACTGCAAGTGCAACAAAGCAGATCCGCTTTGCGCGAACAACAAGCTGCTCTTTATCCGGACCTAAATTTTCAAATGGACGCCAGCCGTTCTGTGACTGCCGGCGGAGAACTCGGAGTCCGGGCTCAGCAGCGCCGCCTCAACTCTGAGGCGAACAAAAGGGGGCTGCCCGCCCCCCAAGCCGGACAAAATTTAGGCAGCAACAGTCTCAACAGCGCTTTGCAGTTGAGCTACGACGTAGATTTGTTCGGAAGGCGGCGCGCTAACATCCGCGCGGCAGAGGAACAGTTGCGCTTTCGGGAACTGGATGTGGAACGCCAAGCCGAGGAACTCCGCTTCGACACTGCTGAGGCTTACTACAACTTGCAAAACGCGGACGGACAAGTTGCCATCCGCCAAGCTTCGGTGAGAAATGCCCAGCAAAGTTTGCGGGATGCCGAAGCTTTGGAACGGGCCGGGGTGGGAACCCGGTTTGCGGTGTTGCAGGCTCAGGCAAATTTGGCTAACGAAGTGCAGCAACTGTCAGTGGCCCGTCGCGATCAGCGAGTTGCCCAGCGGCGTCTGGCTGAGATTTTGAATATCAGCCAGTCGACGAACTTGACGGCGGCTGACCCGGTAGAGCAAGCCGGCTCTTGGAGGCTGTCTTTGGAAGAGAGTATCGTGCAGGCTTTTAAGAATCGCCCCGAGTTGGAACAGCAGTTGGTGCAGAGGGATATCAGCAAGCAGCAGAGGCGATCGATTCAGGCGGGGCGTTTGCCTCAACTGAGTGTTGGGGGTAGTTACAACGTGCAGGGACAAGACCCTGACGACCCCAACCCGTTTGCTGCTCGCGGGTGGGCCGACGGGTATTCGATCCGGGCGAGTCTGACTTGGAGTATCTTCGACGGGGGCGCGGCGAACGCCCGGGTGAAACAGCGGGATGCGGATATTGCGATCGCTGAAAGTCGATTCGACCAACTCCGCAACCAAGTGCGCCGGGAAGTCGAACAAGCTTATTTTGGCTTGGAGTCGAGTTTTGAGAATATCGAAACTTCTGAGGCGGGGGTTTTGCAGTCGAGGGAAGCTCTGCGTTTGGCCAGACTGCGCTTTCAAGCTGGCGTGGGTACTCAGACGGATGTGATTCAGGCGGAAACTGATTTGACTAGGGCTGAGAGAAACAGATTGTCGGCAATTGTCACCTACAACCTGGGACTTTCGTCTCTCCAGCGGGCTGTCAGCAATCTTCCCACGAATAACCTCTCGGATGCTCCTTGAGATTCGGTTGGGACGATTCCCTACAAGATAGCTACGCTTCACGACTTTTCAGGGCCAGCGGCATTGGGCATTGGGTATCGGGCAACTCAAATACGACTAAGACTCAGAAACCCGGTTTCTGGGCCAAATATTGGTTTGGCGACCAGAAATCTAGGAATCAACCGGGTTTCTGACCGAAAGTAATTAGGTCCGGGGCCCCCGGATTCATCCGTGGAGGGAGAAAAAAAGCTCCCAATCATCTTGTGAGCGCCCCCGGATTCATCCGTGGGGTCGATTCTAAAATCTAAAATTTAAAATCTAAAATCGATTGACCCCGCGCGCCCAGTTTCCTGTCAAAATCACCTATTCAAAAATCAGGAATGCCATTTTTGCATTTTGATTTGCCCCGCGACCAATTTCTACTTTCTGGGCCCTAAATATTCTTAATAACGGAAACATTAGTTAATATTTTTTAATAAAGACTCGCGTTTACCGCCCTAGGGAATCAGCAATGGCTAATATCAAGTTTGTGAAGGAAAATCAGGAAGTCATCGCAGCAGACGGAGCCAATTTGAGGCTCAAAGCTCTAGAAAACCGCATCGACTTGTACACGTTTTCGGGAAAGATGATGAATTGCGGAGGCTACGGTCAATGCGGCACCTGCATTGTGGAAATTGTCGAGGGAAGTGAAAATCTCTCGCCCCGCACAGACTTTGAGAACCGCAAGCTCAAAAAAAAGCCCGAAAACTATCGGTTGGCTTGTCAAACTTTGGTCAACGGTCCGGTGAGTGTGAAGACTAAGCCGTGACTCTCTGAAGGCAGAAGGCTAGAGATGCTAGAGATGCAGAAGGAAAGAAAAATTCAGAATGCAAGGATTTTGTTTTTTTTTCCTATTTCACTGTATAATCAATCGTTTTGCCGACCTAGGAAAAGAAACTTGGTTTCTAGGACAAATAAAAGGTTGGGCTGCGAGGCACCCGCACAGAAACCGGGTTTCGTCGCCCATCTGCAAGTCCTCCTTCTGTCTTCGAGTTTGCCTTTTGCCTTTGAGTGATATCCTAGTTGTGTGTTTTCCTATTTTCCGATAGAGGCGGGCGTCTTCATGGAAGTTAACGAATTAGGGTTTGTGGCAACCATTCTGTTTGTATTGGTTCCCAGCGTTTTTCTAATCATTCTGTACATTCAAACGGCTAGCCGTCAAGGCAGACAAGATTAGCAACTGCTGCTGTTTCTGTCTGGCGCAAGCTGGTTGCAAAAAAAAGCGCCTCAGCAAAAAGCTGTTGGCGCTTTTTTTGTTAACTGGTGAATGTTGGCTGCGAACTCTTAGCAATTAAAGTTTAACCGACTGTGCGGGCTAGCAAGACGGGACAGTTGGCGTAGACTCGCACGTAGTCTGATAGGGAATTTCCCAGGAGTCGATCGAGATCCACAAAGTTTTTGGCAACGTTGGGCCGCCGATCCGGGGAACCGATTACCAACAAGTCGGCATTCAAGTCGTCTGCAATCCGACAAATTTCTTCCCCTGGCTTGCCTGTGGCACTGACGCAGCGGTAGCTAATTCCCATTTGTTTCGCGAGTGCTACTGCGGGGGCTAATACGGGGTCTTTTTCAGCATTTGCTGTTAAATCTTCGGTGGATTTTCCAGTCAAATCTTTGGTGACGTGTACTAGAATTATCTGTCCGCCGCTGACTTCTTTGACAAAAGATAGGGCTAGTTCTAAGGATTGTTTGGCGGATTCGGATTTATCGATCGCTACCATGACGCGCCTGATTCTTTTGACGTAAATGTCGTCTTTCACTAACAGCATCGGCCGGGATGTTAGCTGGAAAACGTACTGGCTGACTGAGTTTTCCAAAATCGATTGCAGCCGTCCGAGTCCCCGCGAACCCATAATTACTAAGTCGGATTGTTCTTCTTCTGCAACTTGGCAAACTGTGGTTTTTGGGTCTCCCTGTTTGAGCCGGGGGTTGACTTTGCTGGGATCTATTTTTAAAGACTGGACTGCTTGTGCTAAAATCTTGCCTCCTTCTTCCAACTTCTCGGCCATGCCATCGGAGGTTACTTGGGGCGGCACGACGTGCAAGACTGTGACAGAGGTTTGTTGCAAGGAAGGGATGTCCATCAACATATTAAACATCTCTTCGCACAAGCCGCGACCGGCTACGGCTACTAAAATTTTTTCGATCATGGTTTTGGCGGTAAAAACAGTTGAGTTTTCTTGTGCGGCGCTCTAACTAGAACGTTGGTACTCTAGCTGGTTAATGTCAAGCATAAGCCTGAAGTTTGCTTTATGATTTGTAGAAATGTAGCGTTTTGGAACAATTTGTAACGTGTTAGAGAACGATCGAACTCAACCAGAACTCGCACCGGCTGGTGCTATTCAAAATCGCCGCGGGATCGACTCTGAGGGCTGGTTTGAATATTTGGTGCGAGTCTACCCTCACCATACTGACTACAGCGGTGTGGTTTGGCACGGGACTTATCTGGCTTGGATGGAGGAAGCTAGGGTGGAAAGTTTGCGCTCTCTCGGCATCGAGTATGCAGACTGGGTGGCGCAGGGTTTGGAATTGCCCGTGGTGGAACTTTCGCTGCGCTACCACCGCTCTGTACAAATGGGTCAATCTGTGGCAGTCAGAACGCGGATCGCTGCTAGCGAGGGTGTGCGGCTGCTTTGGGATTACGAAATTCGATCGGCTGATACTCAGGAGTTATATGTGACAGCACAGGTAACTTTGGTTGGTGTCGATCGCGACAAGGGCAAGATTATCCGCCAATTGCCGCCCGCGCTGAAGGAGGCTTTGACAAGGCTTTCTGTTAAACCTTCAACCTAAGCTGCTGTTAACTATACAAAATAGTTTGTGCAGCCCTAGTAAGTAGAGTGCGTGACTTTTGAGTCACTCCCTTCGCCGCCCAAATTTTCTTTCGTCACGCACCCTACACAACAGCCTTCTGCCTTCATTGGAACTTTTAATAATGTCAAAAAAACTGGGATTGCCAGAGCAAAATATTGAAATTCTGCGCAATATTGTGGAGGATAATGAGTTAAAGTCTGCCTTAATAACTCAAGAAAAGACAAGTATTGTTTCTGGAAGCCCAAACAATTTTAAAAATGGTGAATTAGCTGACAGTCAAGGTAAATTTTGGGCGATCGCATCGCTGTCGGCGGCGCTACTGGCTGTGTCCCTGGCTGCGATTTTTATTAGGTTGAGCGAACGGGAAATCAGCCCGAATGCTACTGTTTTTAACCGTTTGTGGATAGCAACTGTGGTATTTGGACTGTGGAACGGTGCGGGTGCTGCGCGTCGCCGAATGTCTGGGACTGAAGTTGAAGGGCGATCGAACTACACTCTGCAGGATGTGATGCTGTTAACATTAGTAGGCGTGGTTTCTTCTGCTTCTGTGGGTTTCTGGGCTTGGTCACTGACTCAGACTAATGTCGCTAATTCTACTGTACTGCGAAACCTAACTCCTTTATTTACTACTTTGGGGGGATGGCTGCTGTTGGGGCGGCGCTTTGACAACAGGTTTTTGGTGGGACTGGCGGTGGCTTTGTCCGGCGCAATTGCGATCGGCATGGACGATTTGCAAGCTGTGAGAGACAATTTTGTCGGTGACATTGCTGCTCTTTTATCGGCGATGTTTTATGCAGGAAATCTGCTAATTTCAGAACATTTGCGAACCAAGTTTCCGGCAACAACTATATTGATATGGCGATGTTTCATTGGCAGTATATTGGTTTTGCCACTGGTTCTGCTTGCGGGCGATCGAGTTTTCCCTTATTCTTGGCAGGGATGGCTGACTGTAATTGGTTTGGCGGTGATTTGCCAAGCTTTCGGCCAAGGACTGCTCATCCACTGTCTCGGTCGTTTGTCGTCGGGATTTGTAGCTTTTTTCCTGCTGCTAGAACCCGTAATTACCGCTATTATGGCTTGGGTGCTTTTTTCGGAAAGTTTGAGCTTGTTTAATTGGTTTGCTTTTTCTGTGGTTTTGGCTGGAATATATTTGGGAAAATCTAGCGATTCTGTCGCTCAAAAATGAAACATAAAAGAAAAAATACTTAAATGAATCCAACATCAATTAGCGTAAATCGCTGGCATTATGACTTTAGCTTGTTGCCTCAATATTTGGAGGTGCTGTTTGCTAAATTGCGGATTGCTGTAGTGTTCGGCGGCGACTGCGATCGCCCGGGATCGGTGATTTACAAGACACACAATCCTCGCTCTTGGAAGAGTTACGAAGTAGTAGCCCGCGAGATTGCTAAAGCATTAGCAGAAATTGGCTTTAACTACGTCTGTGTCTTGCCTGACGACATGAAATTGCCGGAGCAACTCAAACAAAAAAATATCGATTTAGTGTGGCTAAATACTGGCGGAGTCCAGGGATATAATCCTGTTTGTCATACTCCCGCCTTGTTAGAAATGTTGGGAATGCCTTATGTCGGTCACAATCCTTTAAACAGTTCAACGTTAGATAACAAACACGCTTTTAAACGGGAACTGCAATCAGTCGGAATTGAAACCGCTCCTTTTATGACTTGGCATCCTTCTCAAGGGATTTTGCAGCCTCATTTGCATCAGCGTTTTGCGATGACTTTTGGTGACTATCAAGGGCCGTTTGTTGTTAAACCAGTATCCGGCCGCGCTTCGCTGCACGTTCATTTCGTAGACAAAATTGAGGGTTTGTCTCAGGCGGTTTCGGAAGTTCACCGAGCAACTCACAATACTGCTTTAATTGAAAAGTATTTGCCAGGACGAGAATTTTGTGTAGCAGTATGTGGCTATGTTAAATATGCTAAAGGCAGTTTCTCTAAAAATACAAAACCGTTTGCTTTTTCGACGATCGAGCGGGTGCTAGAGTCTGACGAACGTATCTTTACTTCTATGGATCAAAAAGCGATTACGGCCGATCGAGGACGGTTGATGGGCGGTGAGGAACCGGAACTAAAACAAAAGTTAATTGAGTTAGCCCGAAAAATTTATTGGGAGTTTAGTTTGAACAGTTTGGTGCGGATTGATGTCCGAAGTGATGCTGATGGCTCGCTTTATGTTTTGGAAGCAAATCCGAAACCGGATCTGAAACATCCAGGGGAAAATGTGACGAGTTTGGTGGCTTTAGGTTTGGCGGAATACGGGATGAGTTATAACGATTTAATTTTTAGTTTACTGGCGGATAGATTGGATTATTTGCTGACTCAGCATATCGAGATTATTCCTCATATTGTGGATTTGCTGCATTAATCGGGCTTGCAGGGTGCGGATGGCGCACCTTACCTGTAAACAAAAGGTATTTGTAAATAAATATAAATTGTTGAGCCAAGTGAATACAGGCTGGCAAGTTGTGATAGCTTTGAGTAAGATAGCAATTTGTTGATGTCCATTTTTTGGTCAAGCATCAAGATCACTCAATTTATATCAATTAGATACAACAAATGGAAGCATTACTTTTATTAATAGGATTTGGAGCAGGGGCATTAGTCTGCTGGCTAATTTTGAATAAGCGAAATTCCCGCAATTTGGTGCGGATACAGGGTTCGCAGGAAGCTATATCTAATTTGGAGGCTCAGTTGGATGCCCGCAATTTGGAGTTGCAGCAAAAGGTGGAGAATGAAAATCAGCTAAATTCTGAATTGTCCCAGTTGCAAAGTCGGCTGGAAACTGTGACTCGCGAGCAAGATTTTTTAAAGAATCGAGTGTCGGAAATGGAAGAATTTTTGTCAGGAATTGCCCAGGAGCGATCGCAAATTGATTCTCTAATTGCTGAGTTGCAGTTTCAGTTAGAAAATGCTCAACAAACTGAGTCGCAGTTAGCAGAAGTGGCAGAACTTAAATCTCAGTTAGAAGTTGCGGAGCAGGAGCGATCGCAGCTTAACGCTCAATTGCTGGAAATGCAAGCAGAATTAGAGGCGGTTGATGCAGAGCGTTCTCAATTTCACGCTTTGCTGTCGGAATTTGAGAGTCAGTTGCAAGCTGCTATTCAAACCAGATTGCAGTTACAAAACCAGTTGTTGGAAATTCAAATTAAGTTCGATCGCTCAATTGAAGAACGGGAGCAACTTCAGTCTCAACTGTCGGGATTGCAAGCTCAACTGGAATTAGTGGAAGAAGAGCGATCGCAACTGCAACCCGAGTTAGAAACAGCTAACAGAGAGCGATCGTATCTTTACTCTCAAATTTCGGAATTTCAAAGTCAAATCGATACAGCTAAGCAGGCTCAAAATCAACTGCGATCTCAAGTAGCGGAATTAGAGAATCATTTAGAAACCTTATATCAAGAACGTTTGCAGCTAAATTCGCAGCTATCCCAATTGCAAACCAACTCCCCAGCGGGCGAGCAAGAATCTCAACAGCCTGAAGCAGAGCCAAATTGACTAGAAATCAAAGGACTGAAGTCCTCACTAAAAACTTGAGAATAGTTAGGCCATCGGACGTAATATTTACTCCTAAATTCCTAACAATCGAGCTGGATTTTCCTTCATCATTAAATCAATTTCACGCTGAGAAATGCCTTCAGCCATCAATTTTTTAACAAATAATTTGTAACCTTCTGCGGGGAAAGGGTCTGGTTTCCTTCCTAAATCGGTGCTGAGAACAAAATGCTCGGCTCCTATTAGTTTAATTGCTGCTGCCATCTTACTAATAGAAACTTGATGCCAGTTTTTATGTCCCTCATCAGCGGCATTTTCTCCCATCAAATCATTGACAAATGCTAGTTCTAGAAAAGCTCCCATCTCGGCCGCTGTTTGCATATTTTCTAGGGACAAACCGGGTACATCTGCCATGGCGTGGGTAATCAGGATGTTCTTAATGTTGAGAAGGTGGGCTTCAGCTACAACTGCGATCGCTTCTTCTGAGGAAATATGACCTGTTTCCAATACCAAATTCTCTTTGGCTACAATCTTCAACACCGCTGCTGTTTCCGGTAAAACCTTGCCATTTTCCGCAACTTTAATCCCAATTCCTGACTTGTGAAAAACCTGCAAGTGATGCTCAGCATCAACCGTTGGCAGCCACACTACTTTACCGTATTTGTCACCGATGCGGTGCATTGCGTCAACAGCGTCGGGATTAATTCCGCCTACCGAATGATTGAGAACAACTCCTCCGAAAACTTGGATTTCTGGTACTATTTTATTAACCAAAACTGCCCGAGCTGCTGTACTTGCAAAGTGATTTTTCAATACCACAGCTTTCATCCGCGCCCTAGCAGCTAATTTCGCTACTTCAAAATCATCCAACCTGCGGGGAATCACATCAGGAGAAGAATGAATGTGAAAGTCGATCGCACCTTCAATAATACTCTGTTGTGAGTTAGAAAATGGCGGCTCTCCCACAGCATACAGCGGCCAAGGAAAGGAAGAGAAAATCATCCAAAATACCGCTGTTATTCTGATGATGTAAACCGCCGAATTGTAAACCGCTGAATTGAATTCTCGGCTACACAAACAAAGTCCGCCTGCGCGGACTGAAGAGTGGGATTTAAATAATTTATATAAAAGATTGAATCGCATTTGCTAAAGCTTCTGCATTTTCTTCGTGCATTCCCAAAGAACCGGGAATAACTCGGGATTCAACACCCGGTAATTCCGTTAATGCTTCCATTTCAGCCTTTGATTTTGGGGGCGCATTTTCAGCAACTACAACCATCACCGGTACTGCTAAATGTTGAAATTTATCTGTAAATTCCGATCGCACTTTTGCCGGATCTAAACCACCAGTCACAAAGGCAGCGGAACCGTATCGAGCACCGGGTTTTTGCGTCACTTGCCATTTGCTTTCGATAAAATCCGGAGTGACTTTAGCTGCATCGACATAGACGTGGCGGCGGTACATAAAACTCAGGAAAGACGGCGCAGTGTTTAGTTTGTAGAGGAATTGTCCCAGTAAGGGCGATCGTACTAATTCTCTCACGATTCCGTGCCAGCCGCTTTGCTGTTTGCTCATCGTCGGCAAAGGGCCGCGCCAAGTCGGCGCTGCTAAGACAATCTTTGACCAAACATTGGGCTGTGATTGCGCTAATTGCATCACATAACCCGCAGCGTGACCTGCCGCAACTACAGCAACCGGACTCTTAAAATTTGACTCAACAAAATCCTTGAGAAATTGATGGTATAATTGCGGTTGATAGTCGGTTCGCGGGCGATCCGATTCGCCAAAACCCGGCCAATCTAAGCTCACAACTTGAAATTTCGGAGCTAATAATTCTGCTAAAGGACGCATTTCTTCTCGCGTGGAAACCGTACTGAAAGCAGGCAGCAGCAATACAGGATTTCCCTGTCCTCTGGTTTCGTAAATAACTTTGATTTGCGTTTCTTTCCAATTCCAGATATATTCTTGAACTGCGGCGGGATAGTTGCCAAAACCTGATTTTGTTAAATTTGTAGTTTGAGTCATGGCTGTTTATTCTTTTAATTTGCTTCGGCTTGCTTGCTCAATTCACAAGCAAGTGCCTTATTTTTCATCATTTGAAAGATGTTGTAAAATCCGTTAGCGCGGGAAGGTGTCAGACTTACATTCAAGCCCGTGTCTTGAATAAAATCTGGGGTAATAGTGACAATTTCAGCAGGCGTTAATCCGCTCAAACCTTCAACCAGCAACCCAACTAATCCTTTGACTAACTGAGCGTCTGAATCGCCTTGATACAAAACTTTTCCGTCTGCCAAATTTGCAGTAATATAAACTTGCGACACGCAGCCAGAAACTTTGTTTTCCGGCAGTTTATCGCTTTCGGGAAATGCTGGGAGTCGCTTGGCATACCACAGCAGTTGTTCGTAGCGCTGTTTCGGATCGGAATGTCGCTGAAAGCGCTGGACGATTTTAGCTAGGGCTGCTGGTAGCGCGGTGTTTGCGGACATGATTCACTCGTAGCGGTTTACTTCGTTAATATTATACATTTAATTTTGGCGACGGGTGCGATCGCCTGCTCATCTGCTCCCACTGAAGCCATCTTCAGGTAAATCGGTTATTGTTATTGTAGTTAACGAGTTCGAGCGTTCAAAACAGAGGAAATATGGTATTTAGTGCTGTGAATCAAGATTGTGGTGTAATGTAGTGAATCTCCAAAAAATTTGGCTAAAATATCGAGTTTTTCAGGCAGTTGTATTCTTAGGATTGGGTTTGCTATTAACCATCGCCCTTTCGCTTTCTTTTGGTGCGGTCCCGATGAGTGCCCCTCAATTGTGGCAAGCATTTCTGCACCGAGGTGATGCTGTCAATCAGACTATTTTCTGGGAATTGCGTTTGCCCAGAGTGGCGGCATCGCTGACGGTTGGTGCGGCTTTGGGAATGTCGGGGGCTTTGCTGCAAGGGTTGCTCCGCAACGGTTTAGCCGATCCTTTTGTATTAGGAATTTCGGCGGGTGCGGGGTTGGTTGCGATTACCATGCTGACTTTGGGAATATTTCAAACTTGGGTGCCTTTGGCGGCTTGGATAGGTGCTATTTTAACTTCGATGCTAGTCTACTTTTTGGGAAAAACTAAAACGGGGATTTCTGTGGAACGTTTGGTTTTAGCTGGTGTGGCTGTGAGTTCTTTGTTTGGGGCAGTACAAACTACACTGCTGCTGTTAGCTGAAGACAGCCGCTTGCAAGCTGCTTTGAATTGGCTGATCGGCAGTTTGAACGGTCGCGGTTGGTCGGATTTGCAGGTGGCTGCACCTTATATTTTAGCTGCTTTGCTGTTAGGATGTTTTTTGGGTCGATCGATAAATTTGCTGGCTTTGGGCGACGATTTAGCTGTTGGTTTGGGGGTTTCGCTGGTACGATCGCGTTTGTTGATTGGGGGTGTTGCTACTTTGCTAGCTGCGAGTGCTGTCAGCATCGGCGGATTGATTGGTTTTGTGGGATTGGTTGTGCCTCACGGCGTGCGTTTGTTGGTTGGTAATGATTATCGGTTTGTATTGCCGATGAGTGCGATCGGCGGTGCTTGGGTGTTGACTTTTGCTGATTTTTTGGCTCGTTTGGGTGCCGTAGAATTGCCTGTGGGTACCGTTACGGCTTTGTTGGGTTCTCCGCTGTTTGTCTGGCTGCTTTACCGACGTTCTAGTTATTAGTTAGTTGTCAGTTGTCATTGATTTTTTTAATTACCAATAACAAAATCTAATGTCTTTAGAAATTCTAAATTTAACTGGTGGTTACGGCGAAGTTGCGATCGCCCACAACATCACTTTATCTTTACAACCTGGTGAGTGGTTGAGTCTCATCGGTGCCAACGGTTCTGGTAAGTCTACTTTTTTGAAGTTAGTTAGCCGCATCCTAACTCCGCAGCAAGGAAGTGTGTTGCTTGATGGCAAGGCAATTCATACTCAACCTGCTGCTGTTGTCGCTCAAAAATTAGCGATTTTGCCGCAGCAGCAAACAGTGCCTGAAGGTTTGACGGTACGGCAATTAGTTAGTTTGGGGCGTTCTCCTCATCAGGGTTGGTGGCAGTGGGAATTGAGCAAGGAAGATGCGGAAAAGGTGGAAGTTGCGATCGGTCAAACTGGGATTGAGGAATTTCGCGATCGCCCTGTCGAACAACTCTCAGGAGGCGAACGCCAGCGCGCTTTCCTCGCCTTAGCGCTGGCTCAAAACCCGCAAGTTTTGCTGTTAGATGAACCTACTACTTATTTAGATATTTGCTATCAGTTGCAATTGTTAGAACTGCTTAATCAACTCAATCAAAAACACAAATTGACGATTATTACGGTGCTGCATGAAATTAATTTAGCTTCTAGGTACAGTTCGCGGATTGCTATGTTAAATAAAGGGGAACTTTTTTGTGTAGGAACTCCGGCACAAGTTTTAAATCCTGATAACTTAGCTCAGACTTTTGGCGTAGAAGCTATCATTTTAGAAACTTCTGTAGGCTTGCAGATTTGCGCGATCGCTCCTGTTGTTCACACTTAATATATTTATATTAAATGTAAATTTGGCGGTCGCGCTAAGTTATCAATTTATTCATAATTATTTCTATTAACTGATTGCCACAATCCGCTGTTCTATCTGAGTGCCACAGTCTTTAACCCACATTCCGCACCTCCAAGGGGCAGCGTACGCGAATTGAGTAGCTCAAAGTCAGTGTTTCGAGACAATAATGAGTAAAAACCCTTAGAGAATTGTGTAACGAAGCATTACCCGATTGTCCATTGCTGAAAATTGAGGCTGGGGCGTGAGTTAAATAGTGATGCCGATTAAAATTAGACTCTGTAACAGGATCGATCACCAAAATGCGTTAATTGCGATCGCAACTTTAGTCAATCATCAGCCAAAAATAGTGTAAACTAAAGTCGAGAGAAACAATAAAATCACGATTTAATAGAATAGTGCAGAAACCAAATGAAATAACAGTAGAAAACTTAGACCACCTAGACTTGGTAGCAGGTCTAATTGATCGAATAGGAATCCTGCAAAAAATCAATGAGTTAGTAGGCGAACAACCAGGTGAAATTGTCAGCACCGGCTTGGTAGTTAAACAGGGTAAACGCATCTAAATTAATTTGACAAAAACGTGAATTTGTGACTTACTAAATAACTAAAAAAAACTCTTAAAATTCTTAATTTTAACCCGATCTGAACAGATAAAATCAGAAGTTTAAGATTTTCTGAACTTCTTAAAGCCGGATAATTTTCTTTCTTAGATAGGTGTTAGATTTCGCTCATTAACTGGCAGAGTTTAAAATTTTAACTAAATAATTATTGTCCATTGCGGCTCGATACCGTTTCATTTTTAGACTTTGTGCCGGAAGTTTTTTCTTGTTTTAGTAAATTTATAGCACTCGCGACGTAGGAGAGCAAAATTTTCGGGAGAATTATCTTTGCGAATGCGACTCTTGTCTGAGCGAAAAGGTAACATCTAATGTCCAATGTAAGCTATTTTCAATGCCCCAATGACTGCGAATCGCCCCAGCAATTTTTTCAGCATTACTGCTTAAACTACTCAAGTAAAAACGAGCTGAGCGTCGTGGTTTTATTCCACAGCCGTCGTTCACTAACTATCATGACAACTGTTTTTAATCCAGTCCATAATGCTTGATTATGGAGAGGTGGTAACTCAGATACATCAACAGTCCATACTTGTCTTTTTTCCACTCGATGATGTCCACCTTCTACTTGTTCATGATATTTATAATCTCTATCTAGATAGTCAAATTTTGGGGCTAATTCAAACCATTATTTTACGGCTTTATACAGGAGTGGTTGATTTCCTTTGAAAGCTACAATATAATTTTTTTTTCTTGATAATCATAGATATTATGTCTTTTTGACATCAAGCGAGCATCGATTGTT
>JAICRN010000516.1 GCA_025937335.1 Microcoleus sp. TY_ISSM_2_bin.22 | reverse complement strand
GGAATCGTGCGTCCAGGACTGTCGAATTAACAGTACATAAATCCAGCAGCTTAACGAATAAGGATTGAAACTTATGACAGAAATGGGGCCAGATCCCAACCGACCTTATCCGATCGCAGACCAACCGCGCGTATGCTTCATCAAAAACTTGATTAAATCCTCCAACATTATCGTCGGCGATTACTCATATTACGACGATCCAATAGATCCAGAAAACTTTGAAAAAAATGTACTTTATAATTACGGAAACGAGCGATTAATTATTGGCAAATTTTGTGCGATCGCCACCAACGTCAAATTCATCATGAACGGTGCAAATCACAAACTCGACGGCATTTCAACTTACCCTTTTCCGGTTTTTGGGAATGGTTGGGAAACAGCGATGAACTTATTAATCGAACTGCCAAGTAAAGGCGATACCGTCATTGGCAATGATGTTTGGATCGGCTATGAATCCCTGATTATGCCGGGAGTCAAAATCGCCGACGGTGCAATCATTGCCGCCAAATCCGTGGTAGTAAAAGACATTCCCGCTTACACCGTTGTCGGTGGAAACCCCGCACATCCAATTAAACAGCGTTTTAGCGATGTTGAAGTGGCACAACTATTAGAAATTCGGTGGTGGGATTGGGAAATTGATAAGATTTCGCGCAATATCAGAATAATTATGGAAAGCGATATTCAAGCACTCAGCAATGCTGAGTGAATTTGCCTGATGAGGTCAAATTTTTAACTTTAGCAGAATTTGCCTAAATTGAAAAAGCTTATTGGGGAAAGGCTACGCTGCTAGGCTTTATTTTCGGCTTCGGAACAATCATCGGATTTATTTTAGGTTTGATGATTATTTAGCCAAATTGTTTGTAGTAAGGACTTTAGTCCTGATTGACTATCACCCACAGAGAAGACAGAAGTCCTCACTACAAGCTTACTTAGCTGGGCCCACAGCCTCGATCGCAGCCTCAAGGGCGATCGATACATGAGTCCAATGAGTCCCCCCCTGACAAAAAGCCACGTAAGGCTCCCGGAGAGGCCCGTCAGCCGAAAACTCCGACGTACTCCCATCAATAAAAGTACCCCCAGCCATCACCAACTGACTCTCGTACCCCGGCATCGGAGCCGGCACCGGATCTAAATACGAACCCACGGGGGAATTTTGCTGAACCGCCCTACAAAAAGCAATTAATTTATCAGCAGAACCAAATTCGATCGCCTGAATCACATCCCGTCTTTTAGCCAAAGGAATCGGATTCACCCGATAACCCAACTTATAAAAAACATAAGCCGTCAAATGATTTCCCTTGAGCGCCTCCCCCACCAACCCGGGAGCCAAAAAAAGACCCTGAAACAGCAAGCGATTCAAATCAAAAGTAGCGCCGCCACTGCTGCCAATTCCCGGTGCCGTCAAGCGACAAGTTGCCGCCTCCACCAAATCAGCCCTCCCGGCGACGTAACCGCCAGCAGGGACGATCGTACCCCCCGGATTTTTGATTAAAGAACCAGCCATCAGATCCGCACCCACAGCAGTAGGTTCGCAATCATCGACAAACTCCCCGTAACAATTATCGACAAAGCAAATTGTGCTAGGATTCTGATGTTTGACTATGGCGACGATTTTTTCAATCTCAGAAATAGACAAACTCGACCGCCAAGAATAGCCGCAAGAGCGCTGGATAAAAACCAGGCGAGTCTTTGCTGAAATAGTAGAGCTCAGTGCCTGCCAATCCACACTTCCTTCGCGAGTTAGAGGCAACTCACGGTAACTAATGCCAAACTCAATCAGTGAACCTTGACCTTGCCCCCGCAAGCCGATCACTTCTTCTAAAGTATCGTAGGGAGAACCAGCCACTGCCAACATTTCGTCACCAGGACGCAGGATGCCAAAAAGAGCACAGGCGATCGCGTGAGTACCCGAAACAAACTGTACCCGGACAGCCGCCCCCTCTGCCCCTACCACTTCGGCAAACACCCCGTCTAAAGTCTCCCGACCCAAATCGTCGTGGCCGTAACCCGTAACCCCTGCAAAATGGTGGACTCCAACCCGGTGGCTGCGAAAAGCTTTTAAGACTCGTTGAAGATTTTGCTTGACTGTCGCGTCAATACCAGAAAAAATCTGAAAGAGTGCCTGTTCTGCTTCCTGTAGCCGTGAAACGCTATTCATCTATACCTCGCTCACCATTTGCGTGCGCGCTGTTCATTATGGCGTAGATGCGGCCCCTAGTTTGTAAACATAATATATTCATGACGATTGCAACTTCCAAAAAAACTTCCCCTGATTGGCCTGTCATAGGCTTTATGGCCTTTCTGCACATCGGTGCTTTATTTGCTTTGCTGCCGGGTAATTTTAGCTGGTCTGCGGTCGGGCTAGCAGTATTCCTGCATTGGGTAACAGGTGGTTTAGGAATTACTCTCGGATTTCACCGCCTAGTCACCCACCGCAGTTTTCAAACACCGAAATGGCTAGAGTATTTTCTAGTTATTTGCGGTACCCTTTCCTGTGAAGGCGGCCCGATCGACTGGGTGGGAATGCACCGGTTACACCACATACATTCCGATACCGGAACAGATCCCCACGATTCCAATCAAGGCTTCTGGTGGAGCCACATGGGCTGGATGCTCTCGGATCTCCCGATCAGAGTTGAAATCCCCCGCTTTACTAAAGACATCGGCGACGACCCAGTATACAAGTTTCTCCAAGCATATTTTATCCCCATCCAAGTTGTCTTCGGTGTGTTGCTTTATTTATTAGGCGGCTGGTCTTTCGTGGTTTGGGGCGTATTTATGCGGATCGTGGTGGTGTTCCACTGCACTTGGCTGGTTAACAGTGCTACCCACAAATTCGGCTACCGCACCTACGAGTCGGGCGATCGCTCGACGAACTGCTGGTGGGTTGCCCTGCTCACCTACGGCGAAGGCTGGCACAACAACCACCACGCCTTTCAATACTCGGCTCGCCACGGTCTCCAATGGTGGGAAATCGACTTCACCTGGATGACAATTCAACTGCTGCAATCGCTGGGTTTGGCAACCAAAGTGAAATTAGCAGAAAAATAGCATCGGCAATTAGTCATGGGTTGTCGGTCATCAGTTCTGGACTAATGGCTCGTGACCAATGGCTAATCCTGTTTTTTGCGCTCGGGTATAGGTTGGGTTGAAGTAAGCTCGCATCCTCTGGTGCGATCGACCCAACCAAAACCAGAATCAGTTATAATAGAGTTGGGAACAAAAAATTTTGTTTGGCAGCCAAATTTTTTATTTTCAAAATACAACGGTAAATCTTTTTCAATCCTAATCCAAAATCTATCAATACTTCGGACAGTTTTTGATTGCCAACCGTAGAATAAGGGTTTCAAGGCTCCAAGGCAAGTTCGCTACCAACGGAAAATCGAGGGTTTCAGCCTAAGAACTAAAAACAGTCCGGACTATTGATCTATCATTCATTATTTATTAGTTTGGGCAAGTGTTCAACAAGACAGTTCACTACCTCAATCCAAACTTTTATGGGTGAATTCAGCTCCGCATCTCATCAGAAATCAAAAATAGAATGACAATTGCAACGCAAAACAAACTCCAATACAATTGGGTCCACATTATTAGTTTAGCAGGACTTCACATCGGCGCTTTGTTCGCCCTGCTTCCGAGTAACTTCAATTGGACAGCAGTTGGTTTAACTGTATTCATGCACTGGGTAACAGGCGGTTTGGGAATAACTCTCGGATGGCATCGACTGCTCACCCACCGCAGTTTTCAGACACCAAAATTCGTAGAATATTTCCTAGCTTTTTGCGGAGCACTTGCCTGTCAAGGAGGAATAATTCATTGGGTTGGCCTGCACCGCTTGCACCACACCCACTCCGACCACAGCCCGCTCGATCCTCACAATGCCGATCGGGGTTTTTGGTGGAGTCACATCGGCTGGATGTTTTACAAAGGCCCCGCTCACGATGAAATTTCTCGCTGCACAAAAGACATTTCTAGCGACCCCTTTTACCAGTTTTTGCAAAACTACTTTCTCCCCCTTCAAATTGCATTTGGCGTTTTGCTCTACTTAGCAGCAGGCTGGCCTTTTGTAGTTTGGGTAATTTTTGTCCGCTTAGTTGCGGTATATCACTGCACTTGGTTTGTTAACAGCGCCACTCACAAATTTGGCTACCGCACTTACGCAACCGAAGATAGTTCTACTAACTGTTGGTGGGTTGCAGTTTTGACTTACGGCGAAGGCTGGCACAACAACCACCACGCTTTTCAATACTCGGCCCGTCACGGCATGAAATGGTGGGAAATTGACTTCACTTGGATGACAATTCAAGTTTTGGAAGCACTAGGTTTGGCTACTAAGGTAAAATTACCAGCAAAATAGCCGCAATTGAGTCCTAGACGCAAAACATCTGTAGGGTGGATCGTGCACCTTACCGCTTCAGAAACCCGGTTTCTCAT
>JAICRN010000625.1 GCA_025937335.1 Microcoleus sp. TY_ISSM_2_bin.22 | reverse complement strand
TTCTACTCGTTACCAGGAAGAGCCTGGTAACGCAGATCCGGAGGCTCTGCCTCGATTTTCGCGAGGCAGAGCAAGAGTGACATTGATTCCCAGGCTAAGAGCCTGGAAACCAGTTATTGAAACTGATTTAGGATTGCTATATGAATGGAGTTGTTATAATGAAATATCACATAACAATTGCCCCAAAAATTACTTTTATATCGAGCTGAGAACCAATATTAAATAAACCAAGGGCACGTCATGCAGAAGAATTTTGACTCTAAAATTCGCACACAAATTTACAATTTTACCTCCACTGCGGCGACAGATTTATAATAGCAAATAGCTACATAATTCATAAATTAAATAGCTTCTAGGAAAGTTAAAAAATTAGAATAAGAACTCCTAGCCTTAACACCAACCGAGAAATGTCAAATCATCCAATTATTCACCCAAAACTTCGCTAATACCTGCTAATGAATGAGCCAAAATCCCGGTGTCTGTAGCGGTGATGCTTGTATTAGAAATACTTGCATTTCTGTTTGGGTGCTGGTGAGCTTTCGTCGGTTGAGTATGAACGAGTCTCAACTCTTAAACAACTATCCCATACTAACTGCTACTGATTTAGCAAATGCCTGGGCTGATACGGCAGATTTTCCAGATGAAAGTGAAATAGCTATCCGCGAGAATGACGAGAATTGAAATGATGGCGCGTGTTTATACTTACGAACCATTCCGTAGAGTGGTTGTAGAATTGCTGCGCCTTATGATTCGTAATATTCTGACAGTGCAAGCAGCCGGAAAGGATAACCCAAAAAATCCGGACGAAGAAGTGTAAGCTTTTGCAGTCAGTGAAAATCGAGCTGTTTTAACTCTAAATCGCCGTTATTCGATCGCACGGCACAGCTTATACGCACGGCACAGCTTACAGCTTGACCATGCTGGAATCATTGTCTGTAGGGTAGAGAATGATTTAACAAGAATGGCTGCTAACCTCAATCAGGCTATTTCCTGACTTGAAAAATTAACAGGTCACTTGATTTGAGTCGATCGCACTCTCGCCACCATCTATATCTTAAGCGATCGCCACAAAGTAAAGTACAGCAATCTCAACCCGAACACCACTGCATCGGTTTGATTGTCTGCTAGATGGCCTCGCCGATATTTCCCGCTGAAACAACCTAGGACGCGACTAAAACAGGAGACTCTGAAATCCGGCAAACATTGGACACCGTTGGCTGCTGCGACACGACTCGCACTTCGTGAGGATACCGGGGACGGGGGTCATTTTCTAACCAGATGGGCGGTACCATCATCACTTCATAGTAAGCGATCGTATGCAAAACCCCTGGCTGGGACTTCAATTCCACTGTCAAGCCTGCTCTGTACTCAAAAGCTTCTTCCCAGTCTAGGTTTCCATTCATATCCATAGCCATAGCGCCTCTTAATCTTGTTTCTTTTCTCTATTGTAGGCTGCTACATAAAACATTTGGTACTTTCTGTTGCTTATGATACAATTTTTAACCTTATATGTTAGATCCCTGACAATTTAACAGAGAGGAGCAATTGTCAATAAGTAAATAGACAGATTTCCCCAGAGGTAACAAGAAAGCTCAAAAGCTAGGCTGGACAAGAGTTTGAGTTGATATGTCTCAAAAAAAATACGGGGGCGAAGCGTCCAGAGGCTGATATCAACTCCGGTAGCACGGGGATTCATATTACCCAGACTCAGGACACGGCATTACCCAGACTCAGGACACGGCAGTGCCGTGTCCCTACAATCGATCTTGGTAGGGACACGGCACTGCCGTGTCCTCCGTTTATATCATTCCGATGAAGAGCGGAATTGATATCATTCCGATGCAATCGGAAACGATATGATGAAACAAAGGAAGAGAAGAGAATTTTAAGGACTCAAGTTTGTACTACAAACCTATTTTTGGAAGTTGGTCTAGTAAAAGAAAGCCGATTTTTTTTTACTAGACCTGGTTTCTCGATTAGTGAAAACTCAACTAATTTCACTTGCTTTGTTTCTGGTTCCTGTCGCTATCGCCGTCTTTTTAGCAGTTGTTTTGTTCGGCACCGTCTTCTCAGTTCCAGTTTCCGATTTGATCGCAGCAGTTTTAATTGACTTCTTCGACTTACTGCTAGTTTGGTCGCCCCCTGCTGCTGGGGGGTTATACGGGCCGTTTGCCGCGCCTGTGATATTTCTGGCCCATAGAACCCATTTGATATCTTTTATTAAAAAATAAGGCAAACAAACAAGTCGTCTCACATAACTCAACAGGCACAAGACGATAAATCATGAAGCGGCTGACAGCGAAGTATTTTTGTCAAAAATCCGCTTTCTGACTACCCCTGCGTAACTCCGAATTACCAATTACCAATTACCCATTTCCAATCACCAATCACCAAGGACTCCCAATCATCACAAAAGCCGACCAATAATAAGGATGCGAAAACTTCAAATCCGCAAACCCTTGCAGCGAAGCCGGCAACTCCACCCCCTCACCCCGACTCGAACCCCGCAATCGGCCACCCTCCAAACGCACATCTCCCCGCAACATCGCAATTTGCGCTTGTTGCAGCGCCGCCCCCTTAATTCGCGCCGTCTTCAACTGCTGGTAAAACTCACTCATCAATCCCAAAGTACCTTCATCACTCACGTACCACAAACTCCCCAAAGCCGTTTGCACCCCTGCTTGCAGCGCCAAACCCCCAAAACCCAACTCCGCCTGTGCATCTCCCACCGCAGTCCGACAAGCACTTAAAACTAACATATTCACCTGCGGATCGTTCAATCTCAAATCCCGCAATTGATCCAGTCGCAGCCGACTATTCCACAACTGGATAAAAGAATTATTCGGTACTCCAGGTCGAAATTCGCCGTGAGTAGCTAAGTGAATAACCCCAAAAGGTCGGCTTTGATGCTGTCGCTTCAAATTCTCCAAAGTGAAATCCTCATTTAGAAAACTAACTCCCGGCCACTCTCGGGCAATAGCGGCTATTTCAGCAGGAACCGCAGGCAAAGGATTCAACTCGGAAAATTCCGAGGCACCCATTGCTAAAACTTGAGAATTTCTGATATCGACGTAGCGACTATCTGTTAAATTCATGCTGGGCATCAGGCTGAGACTGTAATTTTCCACCAAAAATTGCTGTCCGTCGTGCAAAGCAGCAAAGGGCATACCTCTCAAACCTCGATCGACCACAAAGGAAATAGTATCGGTTTCGCACTTTTTCAAACTGTCCTCTAAAGGCCCAATCATCCACTTATAAAGCTGTTGGGAAGAGGGTAAATAACTCGTAGTACCCCGCACCCCCGGTTTAGTAATCTCATCCCTGAACTGAGTTACAACTTTCAGCAGTTCTTGCCGGTTCGCGGCAGGCACGCTTTTGTGAACAACTTCACCGCAAGAAGTTATTAACATTAAATTTAATTCTTCCGGTTGCGAGAACAGATAAATTAAGCTGGGTTTCGTGCCAGTTGCTTGCCCTACGGATGCTAATTTTATTTTAATTTCGTCGGGAGATATCAGTTCGTCTCTGAGGT